>JBJEQU010000099.1:0-4399 GCA_051881935.1 Porcipelethomonas sp.
AAAAAGGGGAGTCGGTGATGCTGGCAGCTCCCACCGGCAGGGCTGCAAAGAGGGTCTCAGACCTTACCGGACGTGATGCAAAAACCATCCACCGGCTTCTTGAGGTCACTTTTGATGCGGGAGGACAAATCAAATTCAAACACGATGAAAACGATCCTCTTGAATGTGATGTTCTGGTCGTGGATGAAATGTCAATGGTGGATGTACTGCTGTTCGAAAGCCTGCTGAGAGCGCTGAGACTCAGCTGCCGGCTGATAATGGTAGGGGACAGCGACCAGCTTCCCTCAGTGGGGGCTGGGAATCTTCTGAAGAGTCTTATTGAAAGCAAGTGTATTCCTGTTATTGAACTGAAAGAAATATTCAGACAGGCTGAACAGAGCTGTATTGTAACCAATGCTCACAAGATCGTCAGGGGGGAGATGCCTGATCTGACGCAGAAAAATAATGATTTCTTTTTCTTCCGTCGTTCTCAGCCGGAAATGGCAATAAATCTTCTCTCAGACCTTGTAAAGACCCGCCTGCCTAAAGCATACAAATATTCACCAGTGGATGACATACAGGTAATATCTCCTTCGAGAAAAGGTGCTACGGGGGTCATAGAACTTAACAAGGTGCTTCAGGAACAGCTTAATCCTGCCCATCCTATGAAAAAAGAAGTAAAGTCTCCTGTCTATGTTTTCCGTGAAGGGGACAAGATAATGCAGACTAAAAATAATTACGATATAGTATGGTCAAAGGATGGTGAACAGGGCGCAGGTATCTACAATGGGGATATAGGCAAAATACTAAGCATAAACAGACAGCGCATGGAAATGGTCATAAATTTTGATGGGAGAACAGCTGTATACACCTTTGATATGGTGGATCAGCTTGAGCTTGCCTATGCAATTACAGTACATAAGAGTCAGGGAAGCGAGTTCGAGGCAGTTGTCATGCCTGTTCTCGGCGGTTTCGACAAGCTCTTTTACCGGAATCTGCTGTATACGGCTGTTACCAGGGCAAAAAAGCTTCTGATTCTTATAAGTACAGAAGATGCTGTCAGAAGGATGGTTACAAACAACAAGCGGACAAACCGGTATACATGTCTTACCGCTATGTTCAGAGATGAAATGAAGACCCATGAATAAGACGGCAGCTTTTTTACTTGACCTGATATTCCCGAACAGATGTCCGGTATGTGACGGGATAATCGCTTATGATGAATTTGTCTGCGGAAGCTGTCTTAACAATCTTGAACAGTGCAGGATTGATGAGAATGCAGTCTGCAAAAGGTGCGGCAAAAAAGAATGTATATGCGGAGAAGACATGATGTTTTCCCGTACAGCAGTATGTTTCTATTATGAAGATGCTGCAAGAGCCGGTATTCTCTCGCTAAAGGACGGAAGCAAAAATTTCGGGTATTACATCGGAATACTTCTTGCAGAAAAAATAAAAGCAGACTGTGTACTGAAATGTGCTGATTATATTGTCCCTGTACCCATGTCAAGAAAACGGCTGAAGGAACGCAGATATAACCAGGCAAAGGTGATTGCCAGGGAAATATCAGACAGGACAGGGATAGCACTGCTTGATAATGTATTATTCAAAAATGATTCTCAGGTTCAGCACACTTTGAGTGCTGAACAGAGGAAGCTTAATGTATCAGCATTCTACTCAGGGGAAAATGACCTGAGCGGTAAAAAAATAATTTTATGCGATGATGTTTTGACAACAGGCAGCACACTCAAAAGATGTGCTCAGTTACTTATAGATATGAATGCGGCTGAAATTTATGCAGCCGTCGGGACAACAACAAAATTAAAAAAGGAATGATTTTAATATGGCACAGGACATTGGAATTGATCTTGGAACGGCAAATATCGTTATTGCTGTAAATGGTAAAGGGGTGGTGTTAAATGAACCCTCTGTTATTGCCGTCAACAAGAGGACAAACAAAATAATTGCTGTCGGCAAAAAAGCATACAGAATGATAGGGAAGGCACCGGAATACATAGATGTTATCAGACCGCTGGAATGCGGAGTTATATCAAATGATGAGATGACACAGTGTCTGATACGTGAATTTGTCCGTAAGGCTACCGGTTACAGGCTCATTAAACCAAGAATAGTAATATGTGTGCCATCATTTATTACAGATGTTGAGAGCCGTGCCGTAGTTGAAGCAGCGATGAACGCAGGTTCAAGAAGGGTGTACCTTATTCAGGAGCCTATTGCAGCTATGCTGGGAGCGGGAATAAATATGACCAAGGCAAGGGGACATCTTGTAGTTGATATCGGCGGTGGAACCACGGATGTGGCAGTAGTATCCATGAACGGTGTTGTAACGTCACGTTCCATTAAAACCGCCGGCAACATGCTTGATACAGCTATTATAAGATATGTTCAGAAACGCCATAAGCTGCTTATCGGAGATCGTACCGCAGAAATGATCAAAAAGGAACTCACAAACCTTTACGACCCCAACGATGATGTGAGAATGACTGTTGGCGGAAGAAATCTTATAAAGGGACTTCCTGAAATGATCAATATAAGCGAGATGGAAGTATTTGACGCTCTGGAGGATGAAGTTTTTGAAATCGTCGATGCTATCAGAGTACTGCTTGAGGACACGCCGCCGGAGCTCGTTGGAGACATATACGAAAACGGTATTATTCTGACCGGCGGGGGAGCGATGCTGGGCGGACTCGACAAGCTGATAAATCGTACCCTTGGTGTAAAATGTAATATTGCAAAGGATCCCACCGGATGTGTTGCCAGGGGAACGGTTTCTGCATTTAAACGTCTGGACGATCTTCTAGACGGATTTGAAAATGTCGCACTCTATCAATACAAGTAATTATTATCAGGAGGTAATAAATGGAGGAAATTAAGTCCAATGAAGAATTTTTGAAAAGAATTAAGAAGATAATTATCACAAAAGAGGAAATTGAAGCCGCAATAAAAAAAGCCGGAAAGGACATCAGCCAGTCTTATGACGGTCATCCGATCCTGCTGGTAAGTATCCTTAAAGGGGCTTTTGTATTTATGGCTGATCTGTGCCGTGCAATCACAGTGCCTTGTGAAATCGGCTTTATGTGCGCGAAAAGCTATTACAGCGGAACTGTTTCTTCAGGCGCTGTAAAAATAACAATGGATCTTGAGCAGGATGTCAGCAAATATCATGTCATTATTGTTGAAGATATTATTGATACCGGAAGAACGCTAAGCGACGTAGCAAAGCTCCTGAAGTCACGGAACCCTCTGTCACTGAAAATCGTCACATTGCTGGACAAGCCGTCCAGGAGAGTTGCTGATATAAATGCTGATACGGCGTTATTCACAATTCCTGATTACTTTGTGGTAGGATATGGACTGGACTGCGGAGAATACTACCGCAATCTCCCATATATAGCAGAATATGATGAGAAAGGATGAGCAATATTATTAAAAGTCTATAGTTAAGAAACGGGATAGAATTTCAGATAAAATTACAGTGCGGTTGCTGCATATTTCGATATTTATTGCTCCACCAATTAAACTTTGCCAAATTTACTGGAGCAACAATTTATTAAAAATGCCATTTTACTCGCCCCTGGAAGTGGCAACTGCAAAATATGGCAAGGCAAGTAGATTTCGGCAAGGTTTACTTGCCTCATCCATATATAGAACGTGATTTAACTTCCTTAGCCTCGGTTATCCGCAGGGGTTTAGGGAAATCTATTATTATTGCTCATATATATAAATGCCTGAGATCGTGTAAAATCTCAGGCATTCCTTTATTTTTTATGACATATTCCTTTAAGCTCACAGTCGGAGCAGCCGCAGCTGCAGGATGACTTTCCATGCTTTTTATTTTTGACCATTTTGAAAATAATAAGTGAAACTATAGCTACAAGTACAAGTATTATTATAATTGTGGGGAGATTCATACTTAACTCCTCTCTGATACAGCAGATTTCTTTCCAAATGGACCAAATTCAGGTCTTACAAGCATAAAGATCGCAAAAATAATAATTACAGCGGCTGCGATAACACCCAGAACGTTTCCGGAACCGGAGAATAACATTCCAAGCTGGTAAACTGCAAGTGATACACAGTACGCAAAACCACACTGATAACCAATCGCAAACCAAGTCCATTTAGCACTGTTCATCTCACGTCTTATTGCACCGATCGCAGCAAAGCATGGTGCGCAGAGGAGATTAAATATAAGGAACGAATATGCTGCTATACGTGACATACCCTCAAAATCAAGTACACCGAATACACCGACAACCTCTTCTTTTGCAACAAGTCCCATAATAGTTGCAATTGCTGCCTTGATGTTGTCAAAGCCGAGAGGAGCAAATATCCACTTAATCGCACTTCCTATATACCCAAGTATACTGTTTTCAAGCTCCATGTCAAGACTGAATGTAAA
>JBJEQU010000100.1:0-4395 GCA_051881935.1 Porcipelethomonas sp.
ATTAGGTAAATAAATAATTTTCTGAAACTGTCCTGTTTGTCCGGAGCATGTTCATGCCGGTCTGTGCATATTCTGTGCGGAAATGTGCTGAACATGTTCCCGACCCGGGACAGTTTTTGTTATACCTTAGAGTTGGTCAGACAAAACCGGCATGGTAGTCTGCCAAAATTAAAGGAATTAGTATAGGTAATCAACAGTTTATAAATTTGTGAAAAATGCACAAATTTTCAAAGGAACTGTGAAAAAATATAACTTGTGGTTGACTTTGAAGGAAAAATATAGTATGATATATGTGTGACACTTTTATTTTTTAGATGTAAACAGTTTTAATTATATAGAAAATATTCATTGTTTAATATTGCTCTGCAGACCGGGGCATCTTTTAAGAAAAGATGGCCGCAGAGCAATTTTATCAGGACGGGTGATGAGATGAGAGCTTTTGACGGTAATGAACCTCAGTTTGATTACAGGCATATTGTCAATGAGATGTTCGACTGCTTTGATGAGGTCATATACATTGATGAGGGTAATAACAGAATTTCTGAAATAAGATCCGGCAGTAAATTCGGTATCTTCCATGATCCGGACAAAGGTGCTGTAACTCTTGAAAAAATGATAAATTCCATTTATCCTGATGACATCAGGCTGCTTGAGGAGTTCAATACCTTTACGGGAAAAAAACTTGTTTCGGAAATACGGTGCAGGAACAGTGAGGGAAAATACAGATGGTGCTATGTCCAGCTGATACCGGTCGATAAAAGCTCATATCTTGCCATGTATCTTGACCTGTCAGAATCGAGCAACGAGGGAGTGAAGATCAAGAGCGAATACCTTGACAAAAAAATAACCGCTGATATGGAAAATCAGCTTCTGAGCCAGAAATATAACGCCATATTAAATCATGCTGATGTAATGATGATTGAATATAATATCAGCAGTGACAGCCTTACGATAACCTCAAATCTTACCAACAAGTTTATTTTTGCGGCAAAGTATGAAAGCACTCTCGGGGAATTTCTCGATTCCGGACTTATTCATGAGAATGATAAAGAGGTGATTTACTCTGTTCTCAGGAAGCTGGAAAGTGTAAAATATGCACAGGCTGTTATAAACCTCAAAAATAATGACGGCAGGTATTTTAGGTGCCAGGGCAATTTTTACGGCATCTATGACGCCGGCGGCTCTCTCTCGTCGGTCATATCATACATAAACAATATTGAGGAAAATAAAACGGTTTTTGATAATTCCCGGAAGTCTCCGGCTGCTGAGCCGGAGTATGGTCTTGCGGGTCCGAAGGCTTTCTGTGCAAAAATGAGGGAGCTTCTTGAGAGCAAGGGTGAAAAAAATTATGCCGTTATCCTTTTTGATATTGAACGATTCAAGTCTGTCAATGAGCTTTACGGCATTGCTTTCGGGGATGATGTGATAAGATTTATCGGGTACAGTCTGAAAAATTTCTTTGAGGATGAAAATGTGCTTACAGTGCGTTTTGCAAGCGACAATTTCGGCATATTTATGGAGTATGCTGACGATGAGCAGATAACCAATATCATCGGGAAGCTTAATTCAAAGATAAGTTATTACCGTCATGTTTCACTGAAAATTGCCTACGGCGTTTACAAGATAAATGACCCTGCCATACCTCCGAGGCTTATATGTGACTACGCAAACATGGCGAAAAATTCCATAAAGGGCAATCACCTCAGCCATGTTGCGTTCTACACTGAAAAAATGAAGAAAAGGATAATTGAGGATATCAGCATTGAAAACGAAATGGAGGACGCCCTTGCATCCGGTCAGTTTGTAATGTATCTCCAGCCGAAATGCAATATAAAAGACCGTGGGGTAGTTGGTGCGGAGGCGCTGGTCCGCTGGAATCATCCTCAAAAAGGAATGATAATGCCGGGGAAATTTATTCCTATTTTTGAAAAAAACGGCTTTATTATCCACCTCGACAGGTACATATGGGAAACGGCATGCCGGACTATCAGAAAATGGCTGGATATGGGAGCAGAGCCTGTCCCCATATCTGTCAACGTATCGAGGGTGAATGTGGGCAATCCGGAGCTTATACAGATCCTCGATGGTCTTATCGGAAAATACGGCATCGATAAGAAATTCCTTGAGCTTGAAATTACGGAAACGGTTTATTATGACGACCAGCAGAGCCTCCTTGATGTCCTTGCAAGGCTGAAAAAATCCGGCTATACGCTGCTTATGGACGATTTTGGTTCGGGATTTTCATCTCTGAGCATGCTTAAAAATACGCCCTTTGACGTACTCAAGATAGACAGAGCTTTTCTTAATGAAACAATGATAACTGACAAGGGCAAGAAAATTATACGCCATGCAATATGCCTTTCAAATGATATCGGTCTTAATATCGTGGCAGAAGGTGTTGAAACGAAGGAACAGGCGGATTATCTTCTCCAGTGCGGATGCTCTGTGGCTCAGGGGTATTATTACTCAAAACCGGTATCTGTGGAAAACTTTGAAAATATTCTCGGTATTGACGAAACAAGCAGAGTCTGAAAAGGCTCTGCTTATAAAAAGAGAACGACAGAGTTACAAAAATTAAATATCCGGCATATAATGTATTGCTCAGCCAACGAATTAAAGGAGTATTTCCCGTCAGTTTTGCTGGCAGAGCTATACAATATATGTTTGGAGAGTGAGTTGAGTGAAAGGGCATCCCAGTGACAGAGCAGTGATTTTAGGACAATACATAGTGGAGAATAACGCCACAGTCAGAACAGCGGCAAAAAATTTCGGGATAAGCAAAAGTACGGTACACATGGTAGTATAAAAAGAGAACAACAGAATCACAAAAAAATAATTATTTCAGTACCGCCTTAACAGTAATGTAAAAATTCATATTTCAAGTAAATAATATATCTGTAACAGATTGACTTTATATCAGAATTATGATATAATATTGATATACAAGGAGGTGGTGTTATGCCTGCAATAAGACCGTCAGCAGACCTGCGTAACAGTTATAATGAAATATCTGAGTTTTGTCACGAATACTCTGAACCTGTGTTTATCACCAAAAATGGCAAAGGTGACCTCGCCGTAATGAGTATTGAAGTTTATGAAAAATTAAAAGGTAAACTTGAACTTTACGCTTTACTGGAAAAAGGTCTACAGGATGACCGTAATGGTGATGTTATACCTTTTAATGAAGGAATTGAAAATATACGAAAAGAGATTAATGGATGATATATAAAGTTATTGTTACAAAAACAGCTTTGGAAGATATACGTTCTTCGGTTCGGTATATTTCCGATACGCTTATGAATAAAGAAGCTGCAAATAATCTGCTTGATGAACTGAATATAAAGATTGACTTACTTTCAGAACAGCCATATATCAATCCCCTCGTTCATGACAGCTTTCTTGCTTCAAACGGATTCAGAATTCAGTCTGTAAATAATTATATGGCATTTTATGTTATTCACGAGGAAACAAAAACAATTTCCATTATTCGTTTTCAGCATTCAAGACGTGACTGGATTTCATTATTAAAAAATACGCTCTAAACTAAATATTAAATAAAGCACTGCTTCGGCAGTGCTTCCTTAATTGTATAAAAATTAAATATCCGGCATATAATGTATTGCTCAGCCAACGAATTAAAGGAGTATTTCCCGTCAGTTTTGCTGGCAGAGCTATACAATATATGTTTGGAGAGTGAGTTGAGTGAAAGGGCATCCCAGTGACAGAGCAGTGATTTTAGGACAATACATAGTGGAGAATAACGCCACAGTCAGAACAGCGGCAAAAAATTTCGGGATAAGCAAAAGTACGGTACATAAAGATGTAAGCGAAAGACTTATGAAGATACAGCCTCAGCTTTACAGCGAGGTCAAAAAAATACTTGAAAAAAACAAGCGTGAAAGACATATACGGGGCGGAATGGCAACAAAGAAAAAGTATGAACAGCTGAAAAAGCTGCGGTAAAAAAGATTACCGCAGCTCCGGACATCTGCCCCATAACCGGTCATGGGCAGTATCTATTTATATAAAAGCGGATAAACGGTTACGGTTCTCTGAAAGCTTTTTTAAAGATGAGTATTGCTCATCACTGACAGAAAAACTTTCGTAACCCATCATCCGCTTATTTTATTTTATGCAGAAACTGACACAATGTATCAAGGAAATTTATTGAAATATTTTTAAGAAGTTGTGCTCAGATACAGTCCCGGACAAGGCTTTGCCGATACGTTCATGCCATTACGGGCGGTTCTGCCTGTAATAGAACACAGCAAGCTGTGTGCGGTCACGGAGCTGGAGCTTTTCGAGAATTTCGCTGAGGTAATTTCTCACTGTGCCTTCGCTTAAAAACAGCTCTGCGGCGATTTCCTTGTTGCTTAAACCTTCAGCAATAAGCCC
>JBJEQU010000101.1:0-19539 GCA_051881935.1 Porcipelethomonas sp.
TCATATCTCTATTATATCACATTTTTTCCCTTTTGACAATTGTGCGGTGTTGCCTTTATGAAAGGAGGGAGTTTTTATGAAGGGGTTTATAAAAAAATACTCCGGTCTCTTGTCTGCACTGGCACTTGTTTTAACAACATTTACCGTTAATTCTACATGCATATATACCATGCATCAGGATAAGGTTCCGGTAGCCGCTAAGAAACTCCGTAAATTCTGATGTTTTATAAAGCATCAATTTACATAGCGGACATTTTAGAACAACAGAAAAAGTTTATGTCAGAGGATAAGGAACTATATCGTTATGGAATTCAGCAGGGATTAAACTTAGCGCTGAATATACTGACAACTATGATAATCGGTTGTTTATGTGGTATGTTTTATTCAAGTGTTCTGTTTCTGTTAAGTTATATGCCTTTACGAAGCTTTTGCGGTGGATACCACGCAAAAACGCATTTTCGCTGTTATTTTTATTCTGTTGTAATGATTACTTGTATCCTTTTGGTTGCGAAATATCTCACTTTTAGAGCATTAGTTTATGAAATTTTTGTATTGATTGGCGTTACGGTAATTTTGTTATTAGCGCCGGTAGAAGATCAAAACAAAACGCTTGATAGTGACGAAAAAAGAGTATTTCGTAAAAAAGCGTGTATTATAGCACTCTTAGAAGTATTGATATATCATATTTGTCTTATAGCAAATTGGGTTAATGGTTATACAATATTGGCTATGTCAATATTTTCACTGTCAATTCTTATGATTATAGGTCGAATTAAGAACTTAATTCGGCCTAAAAAAGAGATGCTTTGATACATATAATCTTAATTGATTTACTTATGAGTGCAAAAATCATTATATGATTTTGTGGGTCAGTTGTATTTCAGACGTAAATTATAAATGTGAAATTTATTAAGGAGGAATTTCTTATGAAAAAGACTTTTAAGAAAATCGCCGCCTCTGTTATGGCGGCGGCATCTCTGGCAGTTGGTATGACAGGTATGACGGCGAGCGCTTATAGTTGTCCCACAGGTAAATGGTATTACAATTCAGATACAACTGAATACATAAATATCAAATCTTCGTCAACTGCCTATTGTTCCAAAGTGTTTTCTACGACAGGAAATCCAGTTGCAACCGGAAACGCAACATACAGTTATTATGATTCATCAAGCAGTATGAACGAAAGGCTTTATTACAGAATGACAATGACATCTGGAAGTCAAAAAGGTAGTACATATCCATTAACGCATTATAGGACAGGTGTGACAACACCCTATTTACAGGTTACACACAAATATTACAAATAAAATGAAGTAATCATATGAATTTAAACAACGCGGAATACCGTTTTATCAGTATTCCGTTGTTTAAATTTATATATATATATATATAATAATGTTATGTGAGGAATATATGAAAAAGATATGTATACCTATATTGATATTGACAATGCTGCTGACAGGATGTCAGTCAGGAATAAACTATGACAGCATCAAAGGCGAATCATATTGGCAGGGTGCGCAGATAGATCCGATAATAGACGATGAAAGTGACAGTTATCGCGACTTCAATAGCGGAAAAGGTAAGCTTTACAACGGAAAGTTTTATTGGAAACAGCGTGAAGATGTTGAGGACGGATTAATATTTGACATTGATATGCCCGAAATAAAAAACGGAAAATATTATTTTACGGACGGCAATGGTTATGTTGAAATAAAAGATCATAAGTCATTCAGGCTCGTAGGGCTTGATGATGAAAGAATAAAAGAGCTGAAAGTCTATTATTCAAAGGGCGGATACGGACATTATATTTACAGCCATCCGGACGCCAGCACAGCTGAAAAAGAAAAAATCAAAGAACAATGTGAAAACAGCAGGCAGATAGAAGACATTCTTATAAATAATTATGCTGACTTTTATATAAATCTTTTGCCCTATGTTCCGGAAGAAACAGGAACAGAAATTGAACTCACCTGTGAACTGAGCGACTTTGATATGTGGTTTCCGCTTCAATATCAGCACAGGAGCGATCCACCGAGACTCTTATATCAGGAATTTGAGTGGATATTTGAATATAAAGGAGACCAGCTATGATAAAGCTCACCGGTATTAATAAAAAATTCGGTTCTGAGATTTGTCTTGAAAATATAGATTTTGAAATATCAGACGGCACTTTTACAGCTTTAACAGGAAAAAGCGGTAGCGGAAAAACAACACTTCTGAAGATAATAGGTGGACTGGAATCACCCACAAGCGGAACTGTCGCATATGACAACGTTTTCATAAACGAAATGAATGAGGAAAAAAGCAGTTTTTTTCGCAATAAAAACCTTGGCTTTATTTTTCAGGATTATTTTCTTGAGGAAAATTATACTGTTTTTGAAAATGTTTCTATCCCACTTGTTATTTCCGGAGTTCCAAAGAAAAAAATACAGCTGCTTGCTGAAAAGCAGCTTGAAGCAGTAGATATGCTGTCAAAAAAGAACGCCCTTGTAAAAAAACTTTCGGGTGGAGAAAAGCAGCGAACAGCAATAGCGAGGGCAATGGTCAATGATCCGACAGTCATTCTTGCAGATGAGCCTTGCGGAAATCTTGATAGTGAAAACAGCAAAAATATTATAAGAATACTGAGAAACGCGGTAAACAACGGCAAGACGGTGATTCTGGTTACTCATGATAATGAGGAAGCAATGAAAACTGACAGAATAATAAAATTATATGATGGGAGAATAACCGAAGATGCTGTTTTATGACAAAATTATGCTGACAGCAAGGGAAATGCGTATTCAAAAGAATCTGTTGATCGTATTTGCACTTATCAATATTCTTTTTTTTGTTATTGGTACTATTACGATGCAGTCTGCACTTTCAGCCGATGAAATTTTGTCAAAGCATATTGATATCCGTTATCCTGACGGGGAAATTGTTGAACTAAAAAACGCAGAATATTCGCAAAGGGAAGATCTGCTCGACATTGGATTCAATGATATCACCATAAGCTGCAACGGTGACATGAGAAGTGTAATGAAAAACAGTTCCAATGGAAATGTGATAGATAAAAGCGAAACGTATATAGAATACTTGCCGTATCATCAGCTGCCGGAGCTTAAATTTATAAGCGGCAGCTCTTTTGATAAAAAAAGTGAAAACAAACCGTGCATTTTGATATCGGAAGAAATATCAGAAAAATACGGCTTGAAAACAGGCGGTGAGATAACATTTGAAGGCTATACAAAGAAAACCGTTCCGTTTTCAGTGCTCGGTATATATGATAAAGATGATGATACGCCCGATATAATAGTAAATTTTGTTCCTTACATAAAAGAGATTGACCGGATAGGAGTTTATTCCGGCTACAGTATGTATGGAAAGATAAACAAAATTTCCGATGAAGTATACATAAAAGAAAAATGTGAAAAGCTTGGCATATATTATACTTCCTGTGCCGAAAACTGGTTTGGTTCACGCAGACTTATGATAATTCTCATGTGGACAGTTTTTTTGGTCGTTGCTGTCCTGTACATTATTTCGCAGGTATACTTTGAAACGCAGATATTTGAAAACAGAAAAGGGTTTGTACAGATCTGCAAAACTCTTGGTATGAAAAATAAAGATATCAGCAGGATTTTCATAAGAGTATGCTTATCATGCATTTTTGCTGCCCTGATACTATCAATACCTATAATATGTTTTATTGGACACCTGGAGAATATATCAGTTCATGCTGTCACAAGAATTAGTGTTTTTAGTTATGATTACTCACTTATTCTTTTAGTTACAATGCTTGCTGCAAATACAATTTTAACTGGTGTTTTAATGAGGTCAAGAAAATATGAATAACGCATTTTATAAAAGAGAAACTTTTTTAAGCATTAAAAGGTACAAGCTGATGTCATTAAAAATGTTCATACTGTGTTTTGCATGTGCATTAATAATAACATTCACATTTTCATTCGGTATGTCATTAAAACATGATATGAACCAAATAATCGACAATAAAATGTCATTGTGTCAAAACACATTGAGACTCGATGAAAACTCAGCAGAAAAAATAATAAGCAGTCTGAACGAAGAGTATATGCTCACAAGTGAACTTAGTAATGGAGATTTCTACGGGAAAAGCATAGATGATCTCAGTATAGAATACGAAGGGCATAACTATAAAGGTGTAAATGACTATACATATGATTTTAGTATTACCGATATGATAATCGAAGATATGTGTAGTGTAGATTTCAAAGTGAGTACAATATCCGCAGAAAGCACTCTTTTTTCAAAAGGTGATTGTGAGGAATTAAAATCGTCTTCTGAGTTCATTGGAAGTATCCCTAAGCAAAAGAAGGAAATAATGATAAGCGATTATTATCTTGAAAAATTTGGTATAAACAAAGAAAATATAATTGGAAAAAATATTTCTATTTATTATAAGAATAACTGTATAATGAAGGATTATATAGTTTGCAGCGTGATCGATTCAAATATATTTTATCTTCATGGTAAAAAGAATTATTCCCAGATATATATTTCTGATAAGGACACACTAAATGATCTCAGCTCTACAAACAAAAAGCTTTGTATTTACAGTCAAGATTTTCCGGAGGCTGTTAAAAAAAGAGATGAGCTTATTTCGGAAACCTATAATCTTGAAGAAAATGATGCAGTGGTATTATATTCGGCAATATACACTGAACAAGATATGATAATTAAAGCTTTTAGCGGTTTGTGTGCGGCACTGCTTATTACAACTGTTATAGTTCTGAAAGGGATAATAAAAAACAACATAGTAACAAGGTGCAAATATTTTATTATGCTTACAAACATGGGAGTAAGGCGTGAAGGAGTAAAAAAACTGATATTTATGGAATTGTTTATTAAAATAGTTTTTCCGGCTTTTGTTGGCAGCATCGTTGTATATCCATTACTTATATTTGCGAAGAATATGATATATTATGCTATGTCACAGCAAATAACCGTAAATCCTTTAAGTGTAGTTTTAAGTTCAGTGATCGCAACGATTCTTTTTTTGATAATAACAGTTTTTGAAACTTTTACCGTCTCTAAATTGATTGCTAAAGAAAAGGTAAGTCAGTAGTGTTACAGTGACATTTTTCAACAATATAAGATTGATGGTGTATAATAAAACTTGATACAATTTCCCTTAAAAAATATAACCGGTGCACGCTAATTAAGCCAGCTTATTAGTAATTGCTCCGATTTTAATACCTATGCCGATTAATTAGGTAATTACAGTTTAAATTATGCGAAATTAAGGTTAATTATGATTCATAAGGAAAAATATGAACAACAACCACAATTTCGGTCAGTTCATATCCGAGAAAAGGCATAAGTTATCTATGGAAAGTCAGGAGCTTGCACAGGCGCTTGGAATTTCAAATGCATACTTATCTCAGCTTGAGAAAGGCATTCGTACCCATCCGAGCGCCGAACTTCTTGACAAAATGGCAAAAATTCTGTGCTTGAATAAAGCGGAAACAGAAATAATGTACGATCTGTATGCGGAGGTAAGTGGACAGATAAGCCCTGATATTGCTGAGTATGTTGCTGAAAATAAAATTGTGCGGCAGGCTCTCAGGGCTGCCCGTGATGCCGATGCAGCAGACGAAGATTGGAAACAATTCATAGAACAGCTTAAAAAATGAACAGTAATCTTGCGGAGCAATCCGCAAAATTACTGCATAGTATTTAGCTGTTCAGCTAAACAAGCGGGTGATATTAATAAAAACGTGAAAGGAAAACAAAATGAGTTACATCAGGTACACTGTCCGATTTGCGGCGGCAGATTATTCGATATTCTGATAAATGAAAATCTGGCAAATCAGCACTCCGCAGCCTGTACGGTTGTGATAAAATGTTGGAAGTGCCGGCAAGAAATAAAAATTATATATTCTGACTTAGTACAGACACCACATATATGTGAAATATAGAGTAGGAGTTTGACAAGCAGCTTTTAAAGCTATTGTCAACTTCTGCTCTTTTTTTGTGGATAAATTCCGTTCGCTTTAAAAGCGGAACGGAGTTTTTTATGTCCTTTTTTAGATGTTGGCAATGTGTTATTGCCGGATATCCATAGCCTTCGTTTGATTTTAAATCGAACGGAGGTGAAAAAATGAAGAAAAACAAATTGCGTGTTTACGATAATATATCCAAGAAAATTGTAGAAATTGAAGTTAATGATGAGGTTTACACTCATTTCAAAAGGTCGAAATGGGCTACTGAAAATAACAACAGAACATTTTATGAGCATGAGATACAATTTTCAGCATTGATTGGCGGACGTGAAAATGCGTTTGAAAACTTTAAGGAGTTTAAAACTGATTACGATGTTGAAAAAGAAACAGATCGCAAAATACTTATTGAAAGGCTTTATGAATGTCTTGATTTTTTGGCTGAGTCTGAACGTAAACTGATAATAATGCTGTTTTTTGAAAATAAAACAGAGCGTGAATGTGCCGAGTTTTATGGTATAAGTCAGAAAAATATCAACAAAAAGAAAGCTAAGATTTTATGCAAGCTTAATAAACTTTTAGAAAAATGAAAATTTAGGGGGTATCAAAACGGCTGCTTCTTACCGTATACAAGCGAAAGGAAAAGTAATCCCTTTCAGGGAACTTGAAAATTGAATATACAGCATCAGGAATACGTTAATCCTGCGGGCGGTCTAAAAATCGTCAGCCACTTCAAGCCATACGCTTGCGATAAATATGAAGCTTCAAGACTGAAACAGCTTTTCAGGGGCAATGAAACGCAGGAGGATAATGATACTTCCGTCCAGTCACAGCACCCCTTGGTCGGGGAACAAGGCAATGAGGGCGGCTCTATGAGAACCATAGTGGGATGAGAATTCCATGAGATGAATAAGCTGTTCATCGTTCCGGATGCTCCGCCGTGACGGACGTTGTGAACAAGTATCACGAAATCGTCTGAGAAATCAGACGAAGGCAAAATGAGTTATTACTGCGGTTTGCAGTTAGCAGACCGCAGTTTATACATACTGGGAGTGAAAAAATGAAAGAAAAAATAAAACATATGCGCGGATTTTATGGGGTGAGTATACCGCCTGCCGTTTGTGTCCTGCCGAAATATCATCCGTGCTATCGTTGTATCTGGTATGCAAAAGATACCAACGTGCTGTTCTGTCCTTTCCATAACTGTGTGAGAAATAAAAAAGGCTTCATGCCAATGAAGAAGGTGAATAAAAATGCTGATTAAACGTGGTGATATTTTTTATGCCGATCTTGATCCCATAATCGGATCAGAACAAGGCGGTATCAGACCTGTTGTTGTGGTACAGAATAATGTGGGAAATAAGTATAGTCCGACTCTTGTTGTACTTCCGCTGTCGGCGGCTAAGAAGCCGTACCTTCCTACACATATCCGTATCTGCGGTTCGGAAATGTTGCCTAAAGACTCAGTTGTCCTTGCTGAGCAGATAAGAACCATAGACCGCAACAGGCTGAAAAGTTATGTTGGTTCGATTGGATTTGAGATTATGGAAAAGGTTGATAAGGCAGTAAAGATAAGCATTGGAGTTGATGGTGATGTCTAAATTCGGACAGGCAGAATTTGCTGAATTCTTAGCTGAAATTTTTATGAAAAATAAGCTTGATAAAATACTTGAATCAACTGAGAAAAAGAATTTCAGCAGCAAAAATGCAGAAGATATTTACAGAGAATTTCCGTCTTCAAAAGAAATAGCGTAGGAGAAAGAAAATGTTAGGATTTTTCATTGGATTGATAATCGGCGGTACAGTAGGAATGTTCGTAATGTGCCTTTGCACAGCAGCCGGACAAGCGGAAAAGAGTGAAAACCATACAGATTCTAAAGATTAATTTTGTCAGGTTTGGTGATACCATTCCGGCGAAAAAAATGGTATCCTTGTTGGTGAAACGGAGGTGAGAGTATGCCGACAGTAACGGTAATACAGCCGACAATAACAGAAGAAAAAAGTACAGTGCTTCGTTGTGCAGCATATTGCAGAGTCAGTTCCGACAGCGAAGATCAGCTGAATTCATTAATGGCGCAGACGAGGTACTATGGTAAGTTTTTTGAAAATTCTGAAACGGAAATTTTGGTTGATATTTATGCTGATGAGGGCGTGACCGGCACTCGTGAGGATAAGCGTGAAGAATTTCAGCGTATGATGAAAGACTGCCGCAGGGGAAGAATTGACAGGATTTATACCAAGTCGATAAGCCGATTCGCACGAAATACAAAGGATTGTCTGAAAAACATCAGAGAGCTGAAAAGCCTTGGAATAACAATATTTTTTGAAAAAGAAAATATCGACACCGCCAATATGACAGATGAATTGATGATTACTGTTATGGGCGGTCTGGCACAGGAAGAATCGACTTCAATTTCGCAGAATATGAGGTGGAGCGTTCAGAAACGAATGCAAAGCGGAACATATAAAATTGCTCGTCCGCCGTTTGGATTTGATATCATAAATGGCAACCTTGAAGTAAACGAAGAACATGCACAGGTTGTCAGACAGATTTTTGGCTGGTATATCAGCGGACATGGAACAAAGAAGATTGCCGATACGCTTAATAAACATAATATTCCGAGCAGCCAAAAACAGAAATTATGGACAGCCGATGTCGTGAAATACATTCTGAAAAATGAGCGATATACCGGCAATGCAGTGTTTCAGAAAAATTATGTAACAGAAACTCTTCCCCATATTAAAAAGCGTAATTATGGTGAAAAATTAAAATATTATGTTTCGGATACTAATCCGCCGATTATCGAAAAAAGTGTCTTTGAAACTGTCCAGAAGATTTTGAAGGAACGGTACAGACCGTATTCAAATAACGGACATTTGCTGTCGGGTAAGATTTTCTGTGCAAAATGCGGAGCAACGTATAAGTTCAAAAAATACGGTGATAAACATTACCGGACTTGCCGTACGCATGATAAAAAATCGGATTTGTGTAAGAATGGCAGGATTCCTGAAAATGATATTTATGTGGCTTTTGTAATACTGTACAATAAACTGATGTATAATTATAAGCAGATTCTTGTTCCACTGCATACTGAATTGCAGAATTTAAAGCTTCGCAAATTTAACGGGAATACAAATGTTATGGATATTCATAAAGAAATCGCTAAGCTGAAAGAACAGAATCATGTCCTTGCAAGGCTTAAAACCAAAAAATACCTTGAACAGACTTCGGAGATAAGTGCAAAGGTTAATAAATTGCAGTCTGAACTGAAAAAAATCACTCGTTCTGATGACGAGGACGAAACCCTTGAACAGATTGAAATGCTGATAGAATATTTTGAAAAGCAAACTGCAATAACCGAATTTGAAAAGTCAGCATTTGAATTTTTGATTGAGAGAATTGTAGTTGTAAATCAGAATGAACTGGAATTTCATCTTTATGGTGGATTAAAATTAAGGGAGATGATATAATGTCGAAAAACCGAATAATACCATTTGGATACTGCATGAGAAACGGCGAGATTACAGTAGACTTTAACGAATCCAAAGCAGTTGTCAGAATATTTGAAGAATACTTAAACGGCAGTAGTTTACAGCAGATAGCAAGGCTTATGGAATCAGAAAAAATCAGGTACAGCGAGGATTCCGGGCATTGGAATAAAAACATGGTCAAGAGAATAATTGAGAATGGAAAGTATCTCGGAAATGAAAAATATCCACAGATTATCGGTGAAAAATTCTTTACTCAGGCAAATGAAAAAAGAATGCTGAAAGCTACTTCAGTCTGCGTGATTTCTGAGGATTTACAGGAAATCCGAAATCATACATACTGTACCGAATGCGGTCACAGACTTTCCAGAATCGGCGGCAACAGCCGATATGAAAAATGGGATTGCAGAAATCCCGGCTGTTACAAATTTGAATACCGGCTGACAGACCAGATGATAATCGGTGCAGTGCTGACTGTGCTCAATACTGCAATTGCAAATCCGGGTTTGTTGGAATCTGACTGTGAAATCAGCACATATTCTTCCACTGCTGATGTGATTCGTAAACAGAATGAAATTAATCAGATGATAGATTCAGCACAGGTGGATTTTGACAGAATCAAGTCCGAACTTATCAGGCTTGCAGAGATTAAATACGATTGCTGTACATACAATGACAATCCACAAAAAACAGAGCAGTTGCTGAAGTTGCTTGAAAATCAGAAACAATTAAATACCCTGGATATTGGTTTATTTAAGTCCTGCGTAAACAGGATTTTGATAAGCCATTTTTGTACCATAGAGGTTGAATTTAAAAACGGAATAAAAATCAAAAATATAACGGAGAGGAATAATAAAAATGACCACAGCATCAAATGTCAGGATAATTCCTGCGAAATCACAGACGGAAATAAGCCGCAGTAAGTATCAGCAGCTGAGGGTTGCGGCGTACTGTCGAGTCAGCACAGAACAGGAAGAACAGCAAAATTCATATCAGGTTCAGATTGCGTACTACACCGATTTGATTAACAGAAAAAAGGAGTGGTCACTTGTTGGAATTTTCGCTGATGAAGGTATATCAGGAACTCAGACGAAGAAAAGAACCGAGTTCAACCGTATGATTCGTATGTGCCAAAACAAGAAAATTGATCTTGTTATTACAAAGTCAATATCCAGATTTGCCCGGAATACTGTGGATTGTCTTGAATATGTAAGACAGCTTAAAAATCTTGGAATCGGCGTGATTTTTGAAAAAGAAAATATCAACACGCTGACCATGACCTCGGAATTCATGATTGCATTATACGGCAGTTTTGCACAGGCAGAGAGTGAATCAATCAGCAAAAATGTCAGCTGGGGCAAGGAAAAAGCATATCGTGAGGGCAAGGTTCAGTTTCAGTATCAAAATCTGTTGGGATATAGGAAAGGTGCAGACGGTAAGCCTGAAATTGTTCCCGAAGAAGCGGAAACTGTAAGACTGATTTATAAATTGTTCCTTGACGGATACAGCATGACAAATATAAAGAAAACGCTTGAAAGTAAAGGGATTTTAACTGCAAAAGGCAAGAAAGTCTGGAATGAATCGCTTATAAGCAGTATTCTGAAAAACGAAAAATATGTCGGTGACGCACTTCTGCAAAAGACATATACGCTTGACTGCATTACTCATAAGGTCGTGAAAAATCATGGTGAACGTCCGATGTACCTTGTAACTGACCACCATGCTCCGATAGTTGACAGGGATACATATAACCGTGTTCAGCAGGAGCTTGCAAGGCGTTCCAGTAAGCGTAAAATCAGTGATAAAACAATCACGGAGCAAGGCAAGTACTCCAGTAAATATGCACTTTCAGAATTGCTTATATGCGGTAATTGCGGTACTCCGTATCGCAGAACAACCTGGTCAGCAAGAGGAAAAAAGCAAATTGTATGGCGGTGTATCAGCCGTCTGGAACACGGTAAAACGTACTGTCCCGATTCGCCTACGATTAAGGAAGAACAGCTTCACAAAGCAATAATTCATGCAATAAATAATTACTATTCTTGTCGCAATGATATTGTCAGAATTCTGAAAGCAAATATCGGTACTGTGCTGGAATGTCAGGGACAGGAAGAAATTATCAGTATTGAAAACAGACTTAAAGAAATTGATGCGGCGAGGAATGATTTGATAAGTCTGATTGCATCGGGCGGCTGTGATGAGGACAAGCTTGACGGCGAATTTGCAAAGCTGTATCAGGAGGAACAGCAGCTTAGTGAACAGCTTGAAAATTTGAAATCTCAGAATAAGACATCCGCTGAAACACAGGCAAAACTCAATAAAATCATAGATATGATAGAGCATGAAAAGTTTGAGTTGGAAACATTTGATAACGTGCTGATTCGCAAATTGATTGAGTGTGTAAAGGTTCTCAGCAAGAACGAGATTCTGGTGATTTTCAAGGGCGGCTATGAAGTGAAAACTAATATTGAATAAAAAATAATTATGTCTGTAGAAAAAATCTGCAGGCATTTTTTTGTGGGAGGGAGATAATTTGTCTGGAAATTTTGAAGGCATTAAAAAGCAGAAATTCGGCGTTGAAATCGAGTGCACAGGCTTGACGAGAGCAGAGGCCGCAAAGGCAATAAGCAAGGTTTTAGGCGGTTCTCCGGAACATTTGGGCGGCAGCTATGATAAATATAACGTTCATGACAGCAAGGACAGAAAATGGTCTGTGGTTTATGATTCAAGCATTAAATGTGTCGATAAAAACGGTTGCTCTGCATCGAGAAATTATGCTGTAGAGCTCGTCACTCCGGTGCTGGAATACGAGGATATGTCATTACTTCAGGAGGTTGTTCGTGCGGTAAGAAAAGCAGGCGGCGTGACCGGAGCAGAATATTGTGCTGGAATTCATGTACACATCGACGGTGCACCTTATACTGCCCAAAGTCTGCGGAATCTGGTGAACATATTTGCAAGCAAGGAAAATTTTCTTTTTGATATGCTTCAGGTGTCACCCATGAGAGAAACTTACTGTCAGAAGGTGGACAGAGATTTTCTTGAAAAGCTTAATAAGCAAAAACCTAAAACTATTGAAGGAATTCAGAAATTGTGGTACAGGGGCGATATGAACGAGGTGCATCATCACTACTCGTCGACACGCTATCGTGCCTGTAATCTTCATAGTTTTTTCGCCAATGGCAACTGGGAGATGAGAGCCTGCAACAGTACACTTCATGCCGGTGTCATAAGGTCTTATGTGACGCTTGCACTTGCAATTTCTAATGCGGCACTGACGAAAAAGTTCTGTTCTCCGCACATTTCTGAGAGTGATAATCTCAGATACAGCGCAAGAGTGTGGCTTATAAATTTAGGTCTGAATGGTGACGAATTTAAAAACTGCCGCAAGCACCTGATTTCACATCTTGAGGGCAATATAGCATGGCTGCACCCCGAAGATGCGATTAAACAGAGGGAACGTCTTAAAGCTGAACGAATTGCTGCACGCAATATGTCCTGTCGGGTCACCGACCAAAATGTCGAGCCTGTGAGGGAGGTTCAGGAAGAAGTCGGGATTGTATCCACCCAAGAGGAACAAGCCGAAAATGAGCAAGAATTTGAAGAACAGGAAGAAATATTTGAATTAAGTATGTGAGGGAGAAAAATGAAGAAAAAACAATTATACATTGCTTATGGCAGTAACATAAATCTGGAGCAGATGGCATTCAGGTGTCCTAATTCAAAAGTGGTGGGTACATCTGAAATCAAAGATTTTGAGTTGGAATTCAGAAGAGTTGCAACGATAGTTCCAAAGGAAAACGCAAGTGTTCCTGTCCTTATATGGGAACTCGATGAAAGAGATTTGCCTACACTAAACAGATACGAAGGCTGGCCGAGGCTTTACAGACAGGAAAAAATGTCATTTGAACTTGAGGGGCAGTCATATGAGGGTATGGCGTATTTAATGAATTACGGAGAAATTTCTCCTCCGAGTCAGCAGTATTATAACACAATTTTGCAGGGGTACAGGGAGAATGGCTTGGACGAATCCTATTTGCAAACGGCTCTTGAAAATTCAATCCGCCAGGAACAAATTATAGATGATAATTTTGATATTGATGAATTTGAAGATTTGGATTTTGACGATGATTTTCAGATGAAACTTTAAGGGGGAAACAGTATGAAATATAAAGGATTTTTTGTGAAAATCACACCGGATGAATACCTGCCAAGAGAAGATAAGGATGGCGAAATCGTTGCCTGTGAGGGATTCAGAATTGAAGTTTTTGCTGACGAATCTGAGAATGTGGAAATAGATATTTTTACAGCTGCTGTGGATTTTGAAATTATGAAGAATAGCCATGAGGATGCGGAACAGTTTGCGAAAGATTATATTGACTGTGAAGAAAAGGAATACCAGAAAATCATTGATGAGTTTGAGATGAAGTGAAATTAAAAAATCTTACAGTTATGTACTTGATTTTAAGGAGAAAAAATGGTAAACTTAATGTATGAACGGAGGTGTCATGTATGGGTATTTATTTAAACCAGAACAATATAATGTTTTTTAAGGATGTTAGTTCTGACATCTATGTAGATAAGACATTGCTTATTGAACAAACAAATAAATATATAAACACAAATAGTCAATATGTTTGCATAAGCCGTCCGAGGCGTTTCGGAAAATCAATGGCGGCAAATATGCTGACAGCATATTACAGCCGTGGGTGTGATTCGAAAGAGATGTTTAGCAATCTTAAAATTGCCAAGGCAGACTCTTTTGAAAAGCATTTGAACAAATATAATGTCATAAGCTTTGATATGCAGAAGTTTCTTGTTAAAACAGAAAATGTTAAAGAGATGCTTGAACTTATGGAGCAAAAGATACTGAAAGACATCAGGAAGGAATTTTCAGGTATTATAGATGATGAGGAAGATTTAATTTCGACTCTTGAAATTGCTTTTGCTGAAACAGGTATTCCGTTTGTATTCATTATAGATGAGTGGGACTGCGTTTTAAGATACTATAAAGATAACGAATCTGCACAAAAAACATATCTTGATTATCTTTATGCATTGTTTAAAGGACAGCCGTATGTAGCACTTGCATATATGACCGGTATTTTGCCTATAAAAAAATATGGGGTTCATTCTGCTCTTAATATGTTCAATGAATATTCTATGGAAGGCGCTTATCCATTCTCAGAGTTTACAGGATTTACTGAACAGGAAACCGAAACACTCTGTCAGCAATATAACATTGATATAAATGAAGCAAAGAAATGGTATAACGGTTACAATGTTGATGGAGTTGCAATATATAACCCACGCTCGGTTACTGAGGCGTGCAGAAGAAAAAGATTTACAGATTACTGGTCTAAAACAGAAACTTATATAGCTTTAAAAACACCGATAAATCTCAATTTTGATGGTCTCAAAGAGAAAATCGAAAAGATGATTGCAGGAGATAACGTTCATGTTAATACTGCAAAATTCCAGAATGATATGACAAGTATGAAATCAGCTGATGATATTCTCACACTTCTGATTCATCTTGGCTATCTTACCTATGATTTTGATACAAAGACCTGTCACATACCAAACATGGAAGTACAGCAGGAATTTATTAACTGCATTGAAGATGGTGGATGGGAACAGGTCATAAATGCAATAAATCAGTCAGAGGAATGCTTAAAGGCAGCACTTTCAGGTGACGAAGAAACTGTTGCACGTATTGTTGAGCAGACTCATCAGGAAAATACTTCAATTATCAAGTATAATGATGAAAATGCACTTGCCTGTGTTGTGACTCTTGCATTTTATACTGCAAGAAATCAGTATGAAATTATACGGGAGCTTCCGACAGGAAAAGGTTATGCTGATATCGCATTCCTGCCAAGACCGAATGAAAATGTTCCTGCAATAGTTGTTGAACTCAAAAAGGAACAGGATGCAAGTATTGCACTTGAACAAATCAGGAACAGACAGTATACTGAAAAACTATCAGCTTACAGCGGAGAAATAATCCTGGTCGGCATTAATTATACAACAGATCCGAATACGGAATATAAGAAACATACTTGCAGAATTGAAAAGATAACCAAGTAGTAATCAATGTGTCAGAATTGACACAATAATCTGAACCGGAAAAGATTATCTGAAAATAAAAATGTCCAGTCAAAGATACGGTAAATTGAGGCTTTGACTGGATTATTTTTATATAAATCAAGGTTTTAACGAGTTTTTTCAATCTCTTGTAATTGACGGATTATGAATGGTGAACTGCTATAGTTTTCTGCTTTCTTGAACATCTGTTTTGTGATTTTTGACAAACAAATACATGATGATTGGATAAATTGTAGAAATTTACGTTTGCTTGGTGCGAATTAACTGGAAACTATTGTAATTTTAATACATTTATTGTATAATAATGTCAGTAATTGTGATTCGATCGAGGATAATTTTATATTATTTTGTGTAAACCTTTATCTTGTTTCTGGGGTGCTTGACAGAGAGGATTTCCTTTTGCTTTGCCATAGCAACATGTGTGTAAATTTGTGTGGTTGTGATGGAACTGTGCCCCAATAACTTTTGTATGTAACGGATGTCAACATCTTCATCAAGAAGCAAAGTCGCAAAAGAATGACGGAACATATGCGGTGTTATATGTATATCGTATTCGGTCATAGCGGTATACTTTCGAATGATTTCACGAACCGATTGCTCGGTAAGGCGATGGTGCAGCTTATTGACAAAAAAGAATCCGCATGACTTTATGTCTTCTTGGAACAAATCGTAATAGATTTGGAGTGCTTTTAAAACATCATTATTTTCGATTTGAATCATGCGTTCCTTAGAACCTTTTCCGAAAATCTTGATTGTGTGATTGGTTAAGTCTACAGATGAAGGTGTCAGATTGCAAATTTCAGATACTCTGGCTCCGGTTGCAAAGAGAATTTCAAGAACTGCAATGTCACGAGTAGTGCAACGTTTCTGGTAGTCAGTTTCGGCTTGTGAAAATGAATTGTAAGCACAGGTAAGTAGATTGTTGATCACATTGAGAGGAATCGTTTTAGGGAGAATTGTAGGTTCCTGGAAGGATATATCAATTTTGTCAAAAGGATTGATTTCAATTATTTCTTGAATTAAAAGATAGTGAGTAAAGGCTTTCACAGAGGCAATTTTTCGTTTTACCGTCTTGGGCTTGAATCGTTCGTGAAGCATGTCGATATAATAGCAAATTATATCTTTGGAAAAAGTGTTTTTTGAGAATTCGGCAAATTGTCTTAAATCAATTTTATATGCCTTGATAGTTTTGGAGTTCAAGGCTTTTCGAATTTTGCAATGATTGAGAAATCGTTGTATTTGCAAGTTTAAATCTATCATCGTGTAAAACTCCTTAATATATGGTATCCTTTTATTATATATTGAAAAGTGGCTTTTGTCTAATACGATGATAATGTATAAAAAATATATAAATGCGTTGATTTTTAGATGCCTTTGGTGTATAATGGTATTTAGAATCAATGCAGGATAACTACAAATTATCATAATTAAAACACAGCTGTATGCTGTTGGGAGGAGCAAAAATGTTTGATATTTTCATCTCTCATTCTAGTATTGATAAAAAAGGTTTTGTTGAACCCTTAGTCGACGAGCTAAACAAATTGGGTTTACAGGTATGGTATGATAAGAACAGCATACATAAAGGAGATAAAATCAAAGACTCAATTATAAACGGAATAGCTGAGTCTGTTGTTTTCCTTGCGGTAATTAGCAAAAATTATTATAAAAGCAATTGGTCGAGCATGGAACTGGGAATATTAAGTGCTGGTAGTTTCGATAATTTCTTACCTTTATTATTTTCAGATATTAAAAAGCAAACCGGACAAAAATATCCTTTTATTCTGGAACATAATTACATTGAGGTCGGCCCAGAAAAAGAAATAAAGGAAATCGCTTTGGGATTAAAAGAAGTCGTTGACGAAAGAAAGCAGGAAAGCGGTTTTTGGCACATAGAAAAAACCAACATGGTGAGCTTGGTGAGGGAATTGCACTCATATAACTCTATCGCTCTTGAGCAATTGGCAATCCATTTAAATCTTTTTTGGAGAAAAATATATTCTAATCGGCTTGCTGCAATTAACGAAGTTAAGCTTATGATAAAAGATCTGCTGAGAAATGTCGCAAATTCGGAAAACATTTACATTTCACAAGATGTACAAATTTTAGAAACCTTTTTGGATATAGAGTTCCTTAATCTAAATTTGAAAGAGCATTTAAAATATCTGAATCGTTTCATTCATAAATTTTTAGACGTAGAACATGCCATTAATACTTTAGACCGGGAGGAAATGTATCTGCTTCAATTTTCAATTTATTCGGTTGTTGAGTGGTACATGACGACATACTTTAAAAAGCCCATTCTTAAATCTAAAAAAATCATCCCTGTAAGACCCGAGGAATTTACCGAAAATGACATTTTAGAATCATATGAGATTGAGAAGCTCGTTCTCCCAGCGGAGTTAATAGCAAGTCCTAGCACGGATAAGGAATGGTTTGATTATAATCCTTTAACAAATTTAGGCGCACGTGATACAGACAATGGCAAGCTTATTGGTTTTTTCACTTCACTGCCGATCGGAGATGAACTGTACAAAAAAATAAAAAGCGGTAAGTTCGATGATACCACAATACCTGTCAGCGATATTCGTCAGTACGATATGCCCGGATTTTACAAATTATATTTGTGCTCATTTTGCATACATCCCGCATATAATACAACTAACGCTTTTAGAATAATATATTCAAACTTTATTGATTTTCTATTGAAACTTGCGTCCGAGCATGAAATTTTTATATCGGATATCATAGCAGATGGTGTCACTCAAAAAGGGTCTAACTTATGTGAGAGCATCGGTATGACCAAAGTAGCAAAAAGCATTCACAATTCTGATGTTTATGAAGCGTGCCTTATCCCACCATCGCTCACAACAATAAAACTTAACAATAGGATCGGGCAGCAATTGCTTGCGTATTATAAGCAAATGTACAACAATTATAAGGAGATATTTTAATTTATGGTGAGTCTGAATACAGAACCGTGTAAATGGCAATAATACCCACAGAAAAATCTGGAGGTAAGTTGTTATGAAAAGAGAACACGGTTTAAGCGAAAAGGAAATGGAACTTGTAAAATTTTTGATGGCAGACTGTCATAGCACAGGTGATATTCAGAGCATGTTAAAGAGACTGTTTGCCGGGACGATAGAACAGATGCTCGAAGCTGAAATGGATGAGCATCTGGGTTACGAGAAGAATTCAGTTTCCGGAAACAATTCCGGAAACAGCCGAAATGGATATGTCAAAAAGACAATAAGCAGTGATTACGGTGATTGTGAAATTGCAGTCCCACGTGACCGCAATGGCGAATTCGAGCCGAAAGTTATTGAAAAAAGACAGACCCGAACAGATGAAATTGAGCAGAAAATCATGTCGATGTACGCCAAAGGAATGTCCCAGCGTGACATTGAAGATACGCTGCGTGAAATCTACGGCTCCGAAATTTCACAGGGATTAATTTCACGTATAACTGACAAGATTCTTCCTGAAGTAAACGAGTGGCAGAACAGACCTCTGGATAAAATTTATCCGGTTATTTTCTTTGACGGAATCGTATTCAACTCACGCAAGGACAATAAAATTATCAGCAAATGTGTGTACTCTGTTCTGGGTATCAATATGGAAGGACAGAAAGAAATTCTCGGCACATGGATTTCTGAAAATGAATCTGCAAGTTTTTATGCAAGCATATGCTCAGACCTGAAAAACCGCGGTGTTACGGACATTTTTATTGCTTGCCATGACAATCTGACGGGACTTTGTGAGGCAATAAACGCAGTCTTTCCAAAGGCAAAAAATCAGCTCTGTATAGTTCATCAGATAAGAAACAGCTGCAAATTTGTGCCGTACAAAGACAGGAAAGCAGTGTGCGCAGACCTTAAGAAAATCTACGGCGCAGTGAATCTTGATGACGCTGAATATGCAAAAGAAGAGTTCCGTGAAAAGTGGGACAAGAAGTATCCGAACATTATAAAATCAT
>JBJEQU010000102.1:0-4363 GCA_051881935.1 Porcipelethomonas sp.
GCGGTTCACCATACGAAGATAACGAAGGTGAAGTTTTGAATCTGCAAGTTCATCTTGAACAGGGAGAGATAATTCGTCGGAATGAAAAGATCTCCATAGAAATGATGGATGATTCATTTCTGGAGAGAGAAGTCATGATTATCAATCCTAAGTATGCGGGTGATTTTTATTTAGTATCAAAGAAGATGGAGGCTGAGGTAAAGGCCGGAAAAACAAAATGCTCTGACAAGTTAAAAGAATATATAGAAGGTGAATGTAACTGTACCATTGTTGTGAAAAACGTACCGTATCATGAAGTTAAGACAGATGATGAGATCGAAGCCCGTAAATTTGAAGCCGAGCATAATAAACGTTTCAATCTTACGCCGTACTCTCAGCTTATTTGGGGCGAGGAAGATATTCATGAACATATTAAAGAAGGATATAAAGTACCTGAAAAAGTATTAGCATATCTTCAGGTTGGAGAACCCTATCTTATGTGTCCGGGTATATATGACCACCCATTTAAAGAAGGCAAGCAGCTTCTTGGTCCCTATATTTATTCGGACGGATATTATTATTGGGACAGAGATACATGGAAATATGTCGTAAAATACGGGCTTACACTTCCTCAGGAATTCATTGATCATGTAATGTCGGAAGCAGGCACAGCTTTTCTTGAAAAGCATTGTACCGACAATAAATGGAAAGAAGTTATTTCTGAATGGAAAAACAATCCGAATCAGCTTTGTTTACTTCCTGATAACGCCGGAGACATTGATCTTGAAAATTTCTGATCTCAACAATTTACAGAAGGTGAAAAAATGTTTGCAATGTTAGTTGATGATGTATTTGAATTAACCGGTAGAGGTATTGTGGTAAGCGGATATATAAATGAGTTAAAACATCATATAAAAGTATATGACTGTCTTTATGATTTTTACGGTAATCAGTTCTGGGTAAAGGGTATCGAAATGTTTAGGCGAACAAGTGAATATTTCGAAAATTACAATCCCGAGCATACGTATATAGCCTTTTTAATTGAAACAAATGGCAAAGATAAAGAATACTTTAAAGGTAAACTGCTTACAAGCATATTTAATGTGGCGTTGGTTTTTCCTGCCAATCCCCTTTATAAAACGCTTGTGAATTTTGATTTTGAAAAAGAATATGAGATGTTTTCAAATTCTCATTACTTAACGCTTCTTATTGATATAGAGAGATTTACTATCGACGGAACACTTGATCTTCCGTTAACTAAAAAAATCCAGCGTGTAATTTTTCGTGGCAATAAGCTTTCTTCGGAAACCTATCGTAAACTCTACGATGCTATGGCAAGCCGGAATTATTATTTGGATAATACCCCTGAACAATATGAATATTGTGACAATAATTATTCTGAGCATTTGCAGTATGAACGATTTGTGGGAAATTCTGATGGAAAAATAAATGATGAGGAATTACACGCATTCTATTTTAATGGGGAAATTGTCAACGAATACGATGAATCCGGTTTCGGCTGTAACAGCAATTCACTTAGTGATGATGAGAAAAAATGGCTGATAGGCATAGTTGAAAAAATCAACAGCAATTTTATTGCATTTTTCCTGAAACGTTGCCCAAACGGAGAAACAATGATAACGAAAATATGCGATGGTCAGATAGCGGTGATCCCATTTCTGCCGTTTGAAAAATTCTGCAATACTTTTGATTGTACTCTGTTATATTGTAAAGATAATTTTAGACAACTTGATCCCGTACCTGTAGATGAAAATTGGAAACTTGAAAATATTACAGAATTCAAGACACCTGTAGGGAGCATTATTGTTATTGACGAGAATAAAAACAGAATTCCATTTTCGGTTAATATGATAAGTGATTGTCCTTATTCTGTATATGCAGATGATAATGAAAGAGTAAGATATTATATTAAGCCTACAAACAACTATGTGTTGAGAATAACATCTGAGAATCTTTCGCTTGGAAGGAAATATAAAGCTATTTTCAGCGGCGGACCCCTTTCTTACGGCGGCAGTGATGAACGTTCCGTCTGCATATCAAAAAGCAGTTCACAATATTCGATCGCATTTGGAGCATACGTTCCCAATGACTCTATCTTGAATCCTGAAAACTATGAAGAGTATCTAATTGAAATCAGTGATGATTTTATGGGCTATGATTTTGAGCTTATTGATAAAAGTGGCGATGTATGGTTTGAAGTTTCGTGGCTCCAAAATAATGATGAACCTGATAAATGTCTGAGTGCCTGTGAATGCTGGGTAACATAATATTAACTTGAAAGAGCACTCAAATATTGCGTTATACATTGGAAAAGCCTCTCAAAGGAAGCATTTAAACGCTTCCTTTGAGAGACTTTGTAATTTGCTAATTCTTTAATGCAGATGAATAATGCAGCCGTATTCTCTTGCCCTATAAACATCAATTTTATCGGAGCTTCTTTCAAAAACAAGCCCCATATCATCGTAAATTTTCAGCCAGGAATCAAAGCTTCCAACTAAAGAATAATGTGCTCCGATTTCGACATCAGGCTCATCGACAATATATGCGCTGTATGCGTTATCGCCGCCAAAATGCAGAAGCTGTGCAGTTAAGCCCTGTTCGGGAGCAAATCCAACCATAGTTAAGCTTGCAATATCGCTTTCACCGATATACATTTTTTCAAAGTCCTTGTAAGATTTCAAATCAACCACTCCTTTTTTAAATATGGCTAATTATACCATATAAAGAAAAGAATACCAAATGGAAGAGAAAAATCAAACATTTTTTATTCGCCGATATAGGGTGATTCTGCTGATATGGAGTTTGGCACACATTCCCGAGACGGTAATTTCACCTTTTTTGTGAAGTCCTAAAAGTTCAGTGAATTTTTTGTCATCGAGAGCAATTGGCTTGCGACCTTGATATTTGCCAAGGCTTTTCGCAATGGCAATCCCTTCACGCTGACGCTGAAGCAGCTGCTCTCTTTCAAGTTCCGCTAATGCACCGAAGATTGAGAGAACGAAGCGCCCCTGAGCTGTGCCGGTGTCTAGCGATTCTTTATGAGAAATGAATTTGACTTCTTTCTCTCGTAAAGTATCCATAATATTCAGCAGGTCTTTTATGGAACGTGAAAGTCTTGATATTGATTCAACGTAAAGTTCATCACCTGCACGAACATAACTCAGCATTTTAGTCAGTTCGGGACGAGAAGTGTCCTTGCCCGATTGTTTTTCCATAAAGATCTTTTCAACACCAAGCCCTTTCATAAGCTCTTCCTGTCTTGCTGTTTCCTGATGTTCAGTGCTGACTCTGATATAGCCTATTTTACTCATAATGTCCCTCCTTGTTAATCCTAATTTTGCAAAAATATATTTGCGAAAGTATTATAGCATAATAAGGTCGATATCAAAGAAAAATAGCCATATCGTATCAATAGGGTATAAAAATAATATGGAACGTTCCAAAATTCGATTTTGAACTTATATGATACACTTTTCGGGTGTGCCATATGACTAAAGTCTATTGAGACAGTAATATTATATAAGATGTTCGTTGACATTACAGTGTCTATATGATATAATATTACTGTAAATATGACAACAATGTTTGTTAACTATTTATAAAAAGGATTGTGGATTAGATGCGAAAAAGGCTATATGAAATAGTTGAGGTAGGACAGGAAAATGATAAAATAAGCCGTATATACGATTTGTTTATGATGATCACCATTGTTGTGAGTATTATACCGCTTATGTTTAAGACAGAGTACCCTGCTTTTGTGATTATTGACAAGATCACAGTCGGGATTTTTATTATAGATTACATATTTAGATTTATTACAGCCGATTTTAAAATAAACAAAGGCTGGAAATCATTTTTTGCCTATCCATTTACAGCTATGGCTCTGATTGACATTATTTCTATTTTACCTTCTGTAACTATACTTAGCAGGGGATTTCGTCTTTTTAAAATGTTCCGTTTGTTCAGAACATTTCGAGTATTCAGAGTGTTCAAGGCGTTCAGATATTCTAAGAATATAAACATTATTATTAATGTATTTAACATCTTGGGAAGAAGATGGATATGTAGCTGATGAGAATGACATGCCTAAAAAAGCAAAAATTAAAACTTGTTGGAAGGGTTATTCATTTGATATTATTAATAAACTAATCGATGAGAACTATCTTTATTTTAGTAAAGGTAAATCAGTTTCTTTAACACTAGAAGGAAAAAAATTAGCGGAGAAATTAATCGATAAATACATTACAAAATAAGTAGGAGGTGACTCACAAAATGACTGCTTCAAAATTAGATCTTTTATTGGAAGTATTGGATAGTAGAAATTATAATCCTGAAAGTTATGACGCTAAAGTAAAAGAAAAAA
>JBJEQU010000103.1:0-4362 GCA_051881935.1 Porcipelethomonas sp.
AATTGTGCATTTCTTTGGTTCGTTTCTTTGTGCATGCAAAGAAATGAACAGAAAAAAGAAAATTGATATATTTCAGCATTATTATCAAGAAAAATAAAAAGATTTTTTCAGCAAATTCCCTTTTATTAAATTCTTATGTAACCTGGGTGATTGGGTATTAAGTTGATTTTGCAATTATGAGTTTACCTTGCAGCAGTCAGACATGCCCTTTTACTGGGTGAGTGTCAGTTCAGAAACAGTTTTATATTAATTTTTCTTTAATCAATTTTTCTTTTTAAAGAAAAATTGTGTGTTCTTTGCTTCGTTTCTTGCACAAGCAAGAAATGAAGAGAAAAAAGAAAATTGATATAGTTTAATATGATTTATGAGAAAAAGTTGCAAGACCTGTTTCAGCCGCAGTAAGCGGAAGAAAAAACTTTGTGCATACAAAGAAATGAACAGAAAAAAGAAAATTGATATAGTTTATTATGGTTTGAGTGAAAAAGTAACAAGATTTGTTTTAGCCGCAGTAAGGAAAAGAAAAATCCTCACCCGCCGCCTGCGGCGTAAAGTCTGCACTCTTTTGCACTGCCCTTATATGGCATAATTATAGTGAAGGGGGTAAAGCCAATGAACGAAAACCACCCAGTGGGTGCAAAAAAATCGGTCAATGCCTCCCCGGAGGAGTGCAAAGCAGTACTCTCTTCCATACTCAGGAATGAGGAACATTCGGTCAGTGAACGGCTCAAGGCTATTGACATGCTTATAAAAATAGGCTTTGACAATGCCCAGGAAAGTGACATAAAAATCACTGTGGATTACGGAGGGATAAATGGAAATAACACTTAATGCAAATCCGGTTTTCTATGCTCCTGACGCAAGCCGCAGACGGTACATTGTCATGAAAGGCTCGGCAGGCTCCGGCAAATCTGCGGACACTGCACAGCACTATATCCTCCGTCTTATGTGCGACAGGGGGAGAAATCTTGCGGCAATGAGAAAATCTGACATCTCCAACCGTGACAGTACATTTGCAGAGCTTTCCGCTGCCATATACAGAATATTCGGCAGTGAAGCGGACAGGTACTGGAAAATAAATCAGTCCTCCGGAAGAATGACCTGTCTCCTCAACGGCAATCAGATAATTTTCCGCGGGATAAATGACGACAGGCAGAGGGAAAAGCTTAAATCCATTACCTTCCCTCACGGAAAACTGACTGATGTATGGCTGGAGGAGGCAACCGAATTTACACATCAGGACTTTGAAATTATCGACGACCGTCTCAGAGGGGAACTGCCCTCCGGACAGTTTTATCAGATACGAATGACCTTCAATCCGGTAAGCAGCAGCCACTGGATAAAGAAGGTCTTTTTTGACATCCCAGACAAAAATGTATTTACCCATCACAGCACATACCTTGACAACCGTTTCATTGACAGTGCATACCGTGACAGAATGGAACGCAGAAAGATCACCGACCCGGAAGGATATAAAATCTACGGTCTGGGGGAATGGGGCGAAACAGGCGGTCTTATTTTCCGCAACTGGGAAACCCGGGAGCTTTCCATGAATTTCAATGATTACGACGATATCGCTGTCGGTCAGGACTTCGGTTTTAACCATGCAAATGCCATCCTTTTACTGGGCTTTAAGGACGACAATATCTACATTCTCAGTGAGGTATACTACTTTGAAAAGGATACCTCTGAGCTTATTGAGATCGCCGGGGACAGGCACATTCCAAAAGACAGGGAAATGTGGTGCGACAGTGCTGAACCTGACCGCATAAAAATGTGGAAAAAGGCTGGCTACAAGGCTAAGGGAGTCAACAAGGGCGGTTCGGCAGGGTGCGTAAAATCCCAGATAGACTGGCTCAAGCAGAGAAAAATATTTGTAAATCCATGCTGCACATGTACCATAAAAGAGCTTTCACAGTGGAAGTGGAAAAGGGATGAGAAAACAGGGGAGTATATTGATGAGCCTGTGCCCTTTCAGGATGACGCTATGGCTGCGCTGAGGTACGGTGTGGAGCGATGGAGAAAAAAGAAAAAATGGCTGCTATAGGAGGAAAAAATGCTTACAGCATCAGAAATCAGCAAATTTATATCAGATGATACCCTTTCAAAAAAGAAGCGTTTTGCCCGCAAGGGTGCGGACTATTATGAGGGGAAGCACGATATCCTGAAATACCGCATATTTTATTTTGACAGCAACGGCATTTTACGGGAGGACAAATACCGCTCAAATGTCAAGATACCTCATCCGTTTTTTATGGAGATCGTGGATCAGGCGGTGCAGTATCTGCTGTCGGGAGGGAGCTTTGCCAGATCGGATATTCCGGAGCTGCAGAAGTCCCTTGACGAGTATTTCAATTACAGTGAGGAGTTCAGGGCTTGTCTTTCAGAGCTGCTGACAGGCTGCATGGCAAAAGGCTCTGAGTACCTGTACATGTACAGAAACAGTGAAAACAAAATCGCATTCCAGACCGCCGATTATCTGAAAGTAGTCGAAGTCAGGGAACAGGATTCACTGGACGGTCAGGAGTATCTCATATACTTCTATGACGATACCGAGGACAGGGGGGCGAAAAAAATCAGGCGTATTCAGGTGTGGGACAGGGAACAGGTCAGCTTTTTTGTTCAGCAGCAAAACGGAGTTATCTCTCCGGACAGCAGTCAGGCTGTAAATCCCAGACCTCATGTCCTCTACTCAAAGGATGACGGGAAAACCTATTGTTCAGGTTTCGGTTTCATTCCCTTTTTCAGGCTGGACAACAACAAAAAACAGCGTTCTGACCTGGGTATTATCAAGGAGCTTATTGACGATTACGACCTTATGGCGTCGAGTCTTTCAAACAATCTCATTGACTTTGACATGCCTCTCTATGCAGTCACCGGTTTTGAGGGTGACTCCCTTGACGAGCTTCAGACAAATCTCAAATCAAAGAAGATAATCGGTCTTGATGAAGGGGGAGGGGTGGAGATAAAAACAGTGGATGTTCCCTATCAGGCAAGGCTTACAAAGCTGGAGCTTGATGAGAAAAATATCTACCGCTTCGGTATGGGGCTTAACACTGCCGGACTGAAAGATACCTCCGCTACCACCAACATTGCCATAAAGGCGGCATATTCTCTCCTTGATCTGAGGTGTGCAAAGCTTGAAACAAGGCTTAAAGAACTGCTGAGAAAAATACTGAAGCCTCTCCTTGATGAGATCAACAGAAATTCGGACAGCAGTTATCGTCCGGAGGATGTACGCTTTGAATTCTCTCATGAGATCATGTCCAATGCCCTTGAAAATGCACAGATAAGCAAAATCGCTGCTGAGGTAAATCAGCTGAAAATACAGACTCTTATGAGTGTTGCACAGCAGCTTGACAATGAAACGGTTATGAGAAGCATCTGCACTGCCCTTGACATAGATTATGAACAGGTCAGGGAAAAGCTTGACAAAAAGCAGGGTATAAATCAGGAGATCACTGTTCTGTCCGGAGCGGGTGAAGATAAAAATACTTCTCCTTTAAACGGTGCTCAGATGAATTCCCTTATGAATATTATTTCAAACTACAAAGACGGAAATCTTTCTCCGGAGGCGGCGGCTTCGGTCATCTCTGTTTCTTTCGGCATTACCGAAGAGAGAGCTGCAAGGCTGCTCAGTGCTTCTGAGGAAAGCGGTTATGGTGAGGAGGAAAGCTTATGATCATTTCTGTAAGTGAACTGAGAAAGTACATTGCCACCGACGAAGCTGACGATATTCTTGAAAAAAGGCTCAGCGGTATTGAGTCCCTTATCAGGAATTATACCCACAATAATTTTCAGCAGAGGTCTGTACGTTCTCAGTCGGAGATACTTGACGGGGTGATTTTAAATCCGCCGGAAAATATTTCAGTGGGGGATACTGTTCAGGTGTCCGACAGTCTTTTGAACAACGGCGTCTACACTGTTACCGGTATAGATAATACCGGCATGACACTGTCAGGCAGTCTTTACGACTGCACTAAAAATCTTGTAACCAGAGTAGTCTATCCGCCGGATGTTATTATGGGTGCGGTGAACCTGATGAAGTGGGAGCTTGAAAACAGAGAAAAGGTCGGGATCCAGTCGGAGACCCTTTCAAGGCATTCAGTTACATATTTCAGTATGGATTCGGACAATACTCTTATGGGTTATCCGGTTTCTCTCATGGGCTTCCTGAAGCCTTACATGAAGGCAAGGTTCTGACGGCTTTTTACGGCTTTTTGAAAAAGCCTTGCAAAATTTTTTTCTTCCGCTTACTGCGGCTAAAACAGGTTTTTCTGCTTTTTCCTGATAATCATACCGGAATATATTAATTTTCTTTTTCTCTTCATTTCTTGCTTGTGCAAGAAACGAAGCAAAGAACAC
>JBJEQU010000104.1:0-4353 GCA_051881935.1 Porcipelethomonas sp.
AAGAAATTTCTGTGTGATATGACGGAAAATATGCAAGCAAGATGTGTGCCAAGCCGACAGGCGTGATTTAATCAGTGTTTCCCTAACGCAGTATGCGACAAAATTTGCCGGAAAGACGTGCGCATACGCTTGTGAAGACAGGTTCTTAATAAAACAGCTCCCCATACATAAGTACAGAGAGCTTTGTTTTTCTATTTTGTTTCAGTTTCCTCTTCACCGAGTTTTTCCTGAACAAGTGCATATATGATCGACAGAACCGGTACGCCCAGTATCATTCCCATTACTCCTGCAAATCCGCCTCCCACAGTAATTGCAAAGAGAACAAGAAGCGGCGGAAGTCCTACTGAATTTCCCACTACCTTTGGATAAATAAGATTTGAGTCGATCTGCTGTATCACGATAACAAATACAACAAACCACACAGCATCAATAGGATTTACAAGCAGAAGAATGACCGCACCGGGAATAGTACCGATAATCGGACCGGCAATGGGGATCATGTTGGTGATTCCTATAATTACGCTTATAAGCGGTGCATAATCAAAGCCAAACAGACTCATGCCGACAAAACAGAGCAAAGCAAGAATGATAGCTTCAAGAAGCTGTCCGCTGATAAAATTTGAAAATGTGTCATAAGCCATACTGATGACCTTTTCAAATTTAGCATAGCGTTCGCCTTTTATAACAATATGTGCGATTTTCTTAGCACCCTTTTTGAGATTCTGCTTGTCAAGAAGGATATAGATTGAAAATACAATACCGATCACAAAATCTATTACTACTCCGATTATACCAGATGTAATATCCATTGTAGTCGACAATACTTCCGGTATATAATCCATGATATTTGTAATTTCATCCTTTATCTTTGAAATCACCTTATCAATGATCTCTGAAATATCGAAATCTTCGCCGAGAAGCTTTGAAAAGTTTTCCTTGTTTGATTCAATAAAATGCTCGAAATTTTCAATGTAATCATTTACATTCTCGCTGAAAAGAGTTATACTGTCCGAGATCTGCGGAATAATGAAGCAGATTATACCGACAAGAACAGCTATGGTCAGCAGATACGTGGTGATGAATGCCAGGACAAAGGGTACTCTGCCCGATACCATCGCTACCTTTTCACCGTGCTTATTTCTCCTAAATGAGTTTTTGATCCATGCCAGGAGCTTACGGTACCTTACCTGCATGAAATTCATAGGACGGTTAAGGGCAAAGGCAATGACCCCTCCGATAATGACCGGTCTGAATATGCTCAGCAGCTTTGAAAGCATTTCAAAAAAGCCTTCATATCTCAGGATAACAAAAGCAACGATGATAAGTATACTTCCGCTTATTATAATTGTCTTTGCAAGACGATTTTTCTTGAGAGAAAATTTTTTCTGCATAAAAATTACCCGACCGTCTGGATTCTCATGGAAATATCAAAGCATTTTACTGAATGGGTAAGGGCACCCAGGGAGATAATATCAACTCCTGTCTGAGCGACCTCACGAAGATTATCTTCTGTAATGTTTCCGGAGGCTTCAAGCTTTGCTCTTCCTGCCGTGATCTCAACGGCTTTTTTCATATCTTCCGTACTCATATTGTCCAGCATGATTATTTCACAGCCGCAGCTGAGAGCTTCATTCAGCTCATCGAAATTGCGCACCTCGACTTCCACCTTGAGCATGTGACCTGCCTTTTCACGAAGGGCATTTACAGCGGCAGTTATAGAGCCATAAGCATCAATGTGATTATCCTTGAGCATTGCGCCGTCGGACAGATTAAATCGGTGATTCCTTCCGCCCCCAACCGTCACGGCATATTTCTGCAGTGCCCGGAGTCCCGGGAGAGTCTTTCTTGTGTCGGTTATCCTTGCATTTGTTCCTTCTGCAAGCTTTACGCACTTATTTGTGGCAGTAGCAATGCCGGACATATGCTGGAGAATATTAAGAGCTGTTCTTTCGCCTTTGAGGAGAGTTTTCGTGCTTCCGCTGAGCTTTGCGATAACATCTCCTTTTTTTACCTGCGCTCCGTCGTGAAGGAGTATTTCTGCCTTAACCTCCCCGCCGACAATTTCAAACACTCTTGCAGCAATATCAATGCCGCAGAGGACACCGTCGTCCTTGGCTATGAAGCAGGCAGTGCTGCGATGTTCATCATCAAGAAGATTATCGGTCGTGACATCAAGATAATTAATATCTTCACAAAGGGCTGTGTTAATAATATTGTCAATATAAATTCTATTAAGCATTTTTTCTCCTTAAATTACTTCTTTTAATATGAGGTATGCAATAGTTGCAAGGGATCTGGCTTCAATGTAATCCGGATTAATAAGATAATTTCCGTTTGTAAGCTCACGCTTTATTTCTTTTATCCGTTCAAAGCCTTCCACAGCAGCTTTTTTATCCGGAATAACAAAATAGCTCTGCTGCATTATATGACGAATTTCCGTTCTGAATCCGTGGGGAATAGGCTTTGCATCACCGTCAACCGGGAAGGTATACTCTTCAAATTCATCTGTACATTCCTTTGCTTTTTCAGAAATATCAGCAGCAGCTCTCCTTGAAAATACAAGTGCTTCAAGGAGGGAATTGCTTGCAAGACGATTGTTGCCGTGAACTCCTGTATGAGAGCATTCGCCGGCTGCATACAGATTATCTATTTTGGTTCTGGCGAAGCTGTCAACGTTTATTCCACCCATGAGATAATGCTGGCAGGGAAATACCGGTATCCTGTCCTTTGTAAGGTCATATCCCTGTGACAGCAGATTTTTGTATATCATCGGGAAACGATTTTTCAGGAAATCGGAATCCTTACGGGAAATATCGAGATAAAAGTCTGTGGAGCCCAGCTTTCTGCTTTCAAGGATAATAGCATGTGAAACCACATCTCTCGGGGCAAGCTCAAGCCTGTCATCATAATTATGCATAAACCGTTCCCCGTCCTTATTGAGGAGATATGCGCCCTCTCCCCTGACCGCTTCGGAAATAAGGAAGCACTCCCTTGTATGGCGGTTATTGAATGCGGTAGGGTGAAACTGTACAAGGCTGAGGTTTTTAATATCAGCACCAAGCTCATAGGCAAAGGTGATGCCGTCTCCTGTTGCAATGGCAGAATTGGTGGTGTACTCATATACACGTCCGATACCGCCGGTTGCAAGTATCATAAAATGGCAGTTATAGCTTTTATGCTGCTCATTTTTCCATGTATCGATCGAAAAGCCGGTAGAGGTTTTCCTGATGCCGCAAAGGTACGTCTCTTCAACAATATCAACGTTAGGGAGTGTCTGTACCTTCTCCAGCAGCTTTGAAACGATCTCACGTCCGGTAGCGTCCTTGTGATGGAATATTCTGTGACGGCAATGTCCTCCCTCAAGAGTTCTGTGAAGCTCGCCGTCCTCAGTCCTGTCAAAATCAACACCAAGATTTATAAGGTTATCTATATCCCGGGCTGCCTCGGAGACGAGGATATGAACGGTTTCAGTATTGTTTTTGAAGCCGCCGGCAATCATAGTATCATTCTGGTGAAGCTGTATATTGTCGGATGGTGACTTATAAACGCCGGCGATCCCCCCCTGTGCAAGGGCAGAGTTGCAGAGCATCAGCTCCCGTTTTGAAAGTACAAGTATTTTCAGTTCCGGCGGAAGATTAAGAGCAGCGTACAGACCGGCTGTTCCGCTTCCGGCGATTATTACGTCATAATTCCTCGACATTTTAAATCCCAATCTTTCTCTAAATTATTTGTCAGCTGCATACTGACATACGGATTTATCAGGATGCTGCTTATACCGATCAAGCACATTCCTGAGTCGTCCGAACAGGTTGCACTAATTCTATTATAACATTTTGCTGTGAATATGTCACTATAAATATTCACTAAATTTTGGAAAAATTACTTCTCCCTTTTCTGCGTTTCAGCACAGCGGCTAAAGTGTCCCCAGCCGGCAGAGCAGCGGTTCAAAAATTACCCCCTCGGAAAGCGGCTCCCCGGATAAAACAGTCCTCTCTATTGCAGAGGATATGAACCTTCCGGCAATATCAACCGCCTCATGCAGAGGTCTGCCTTTTACCGTAAATGCACATACCACCGAAGCGAAAATATCCCCTGTTCCGGAAAAAACCTTTGTTTCACGTGCCGATTCGTTTAAAGAAATATCTCTGCCGTCAAAAGTCATATTTATAATCTTATCTGATTTTATTATACCGGTCAGAACGGTCTGTGCATTGGTAACACTGTATATTTTCTTTATAAGCTGCTCAGCCGTTTCAATAGAAATATCCTCCCCCGTATACGGCGTATCTGTAAGAAAGCATGCCTCTGTAATGTTCGGAGTAAGGATATCCGCACTGGCTGCAAGAGCTTTCA
>JBJEQU010000105.1:0-4328 GCA_051881935.1 Porcipelethomonas sp.
AAAATTTCATCTTCTCCTGCTGCCTGATTTGAAAAGGCACCATTCGATTCTCTGGAAACCTTGACTATATCATGATATTCATCAGAGATTTCTGCGATCTGGATACTTGCAACATAATTCTCCATTTTCTTCACCGTTGAACCTGTCAGGTAACCTCCATAATTTATTATGTCACGGTCGCTGAGTACCATGTTGAATACCGCACCGCTGAACGAGCTGACATTGCTTGATGCATATGCCGGAATTGTCCAGTTGTACGATGCAGTCTGGAAGTAGATACACCTTTTTTCACTGTATGCAGTGGACGCATTAGGGTCAAGTATCTCGATTCTTCCCTGGTATGTTACACCGTTTATCGTCCAGCTTCCGTATGTTACGTCATAGGCTATGACAGCGTGACCGCCCCAGCCAGCCTTCTGGAATCCGATAAGAACTTCCTGAGAAGTGGCAAGCTGCGAGATAATATCCTGGATATTCTCTTTATTTGATCTGTATATGATGCTGTGGTACTGCTGCTGGATTATGTCCTTTGCCTGCAAAAGCTGATAGTAGTTAATGAGGGATTCAACACCGGAATTCTGCGAAGGCTTCTGCATGTCATACAGGCAGTCTGCACCGCTGGTATATTCATCAAATGGCAGCAAGCCTTCCTTTGCAAGGAATGCAACAGACGACATGCCGTAGCATGAACCGCCCCATCCTTCGTTTTTCCATCTCATTGCAGTATACCATTCAGTATTGCTAAGGTTTTTGCGGAGTACGCTTAAATATTCATCGCTCAGGTGCATGCCGTTGACAAATGAGCTGCTGCTGTTTAAGAAATTCCAGTTATCTCTGCCCCATTCGAAATTTCTAACGATAGTCGTTGTAATTACAGCTGTACCGCTGGCAGTTGTGACAGTTGTAACAACGCTTGTGGTGGTCGTCAGGCTGTCTGAAGTAACTTTTGTAACAGCTGTAGTGAGAACTGTTGTTATGTCAGCAGGTTCAGTTGTTTTCTGGGATGTCGTTGCCGGAGGAGCAGCAGTTGCCTTTGTTGCAGAAACTGTTGTCTCAGTTACACTGGTTGTGACTGCTGTGGTTACTGCCGGAGTCGTTACTTCCGGTTCTTCCGTTTCTTCTTCGATTACTTCTATTGTGCCGCCCACAGCCGCAACAACATCAGCCAGATCAGCGCCTTCAAATTCAGCAAATGTATCTATAGCAGAAAAATAAATATCATATACCATGCCTGCTTGTGCATCTTCCGGAATTGTGAAGTCAATTGTTGCAACAGTACCATCCGCAATGGCGCCTGAACCATAGACAGCTATTGAACGGTAACCCTCTCCGGAATATGAAGCAAAGCTTACACCATCACCTATTGCGGAAGGAGATTCGAGATAAGCGTCATCCCATTCAACAAGTACAGCCGCTGATTCAAAATTATTATTGCAGGAAACAATTACCGGAAGAGTAACTGTTTCACCGGGCTGACCTGCAGCATTACCAATCTTTATGCCCATTAAAGAGCCGTTATCTCTTTCAATTTTCTCTCCGCCAGCCTTTTCAGCTAAAGCACTGCTAATGTTTTTGGCATTTGTTGCCGCATCACGGGCATTCAGTTCATAAATACCATAGTAAGCAGTCGGCGTTTTGGCAATACCGGACTCTCCATATACATAATCTATATTAGCAAGGAAGATGCCGAATCCGCCTTCTGCTGTAAGGGTTGTTGCTTTTGAAACAAACACTTGAGCCAGATCTCTGGCAATTGCAGCCGAGTCACGGATATTAACATTGTGGTCGCAGTTAGCGTCGCCGCGCAGACCTATTTTTGCAGGGAATTCTCCTTCGACAGTCTGTCCGTCAACTGTACATGACACTCCTATTACATAGTCAAAGTATTCGCCGTCATAAACCTCCGCCGGTGATTCATGACTGAATGTGAACTCAGGATCTTCAACCGGTTCACCGTTTTTCAGCACTGAAAGTCCTCCGGTGCGCCATGCTGTCTCATCGGCAAAATACCAGTTCTCTCCGCCCTCAAAATATGCCGGATCTGTTACTATTAAAAGCTCTGCCGTTGTTGCAACAGTAGTTGCCGCCTGGGTCGTGGCAGTTGTGACAGCTGTTGTGGCTTTGGTTGTAGTTGTCACAGGTACGTTTGTTATTGTTACGATTGAAACATATACAATTGTTGTTGATGCAGATGTAGATGTAGATGCAGACGTGGTCGCAGCACTGGTTGAGGCAATTGTTGCTTCAGTTGTTGACGTTGTCGTAACACTGGTTGAGGCAGTTGTTGCTTCAGCTTCTGACGTTGTCGTAACACTGGTTGAGGTAGTTGTGACCGCTGTCGTTACAGCAGGGGTAGTTACGGCAGGTTCTTCACCGAGGACCTTTATTGTACCGCCAACTGTTGTGACTGAATCTGCAATATCATCCCCTCCAAAGGTGGCAAATACATTTACCGCTGAAAAGTCGAGCTGGTATACAGTTCCGGGAACTGCGTCCTCAGGGATTGTAAAGTTTATATAAGCAACGCTGCCATCCTCAATGGCAATATTATCATAAAGAACTATGAGACAATAACCATCACCTGAATCCGATATGCACGAAACACCTTTAGATACAGCATATGCCGGAGCTGCCGTAAGAGATACATCATCCCATCCGAGAGTAACGTCAAATGATTCAAGATTATTATTGCAGCCGGCATATACCGCAAGAGTAACTGTATCTCCCGGATTTCCTTCACCGCTGGAAATGCCAATAACTTCCCTGCCCAGTTCCAGCGGGGCAAAGTTCCTGCCGTATTCAGCTGCATAGGCATCAGCTGTTGAACCTGAATAACCGTAGATAACACCATAGAAGAAGTAGCTTCCGCCTTCCTCATAACAGCATATAGTGGAGGCACTGTTATAGATACTGCATTCCGGATTTTCTATAGTTATACTTGTAAGACAAAAACATCCGGCAAATGCGTAAGCTCCGATACTTGTTATAAAATCAGGAATAACGATCTCTTTGATGCCATAGCAGCCTTCAAATGCTCTGGCTCCGATTTTGGTTACCGGCAGACCGTCAATTTCATCCGGAATAACTACAGCCGCTGCTGATACATCACAGTCAGAGATTTTTACATAGTCATATATTCCGTCATCGTCTTCATCAACCGGCTGATAATACAGATAATCTCCGTATTTTGTTCCGATATATGAAGTGGAAACAGCAGTAGCTTCTGTAGCAACTATTGTTTCCGAAGTTGTCGGAGAAGTTGTAGCTGCCGTTGTCACAACAGGAGCCTCCCCTATTGTGATCGAACCGGAATAGCCGACAGGATTTTCGACAGATTCTCCGCCGTCTTCAAGCTGATCCACACTGACACTGATTTCATATACCGTACCCGGTGCTGCGTCATCAGGGATACCAAATACAACTTCGGTAAACTCCTCGTTGATCCAGCCGGAGAGATTGATAAATGTTCCGGCAATGCAGTTGTTTTCGATGTTTGTTGCCATTGCCTCTGTAAATCCCGAAATAAGCTCAAGCTCCTGCGGATATGTTATTCTGACAACAACGCCCATGCATGTACTGTTAAGTCCGGCAAAAGAAACACCGAGAGCCGCTGTAGATGACCCATATTCCACCATAACATCTTCAGCCTTAACTCCGGGGGTATTATAAACTGATGATGTTGTTGTTTTTGTTGTGACAGATGTTGTTGCCGGAACTGTTGTCACAACAGGAGCCTCCCCTATTGTAATAGAACCGGAATAACCCACAGGATTTTCCAATAAATTGCCGCTGACAGTGTCCATTTCGGTTACTTCCACTTCAATTGTATACTTTGTACCCGGTTCAGCATCTTCCGGAATGGCAAATGTTACTGATGAAAAATCATCCTGGAAACCATCAAGTGCTAAAAAGACCCCTGACAGTTTACCTTCCTGAATATCATATGCAAATGTACCTTTTGGACCGTCAATGACCGTAAGCTCCGGGGGATATTTTAGAATAAGAGATATTCCCTCGATATAATCATCGATGTAGTCATCGCAGTTTACAATAGATAATCCGACTGTTGTCTGGTCTGCACCGTAACCTGCTGTAACATCTTCGGCCTTGATTCCGGGTGCAGAATCCTGGGAAGTTGCAGCCGCTTTGGTGGTAGTTGCCTTTGTAGTGGTTGTTGTGACCGCAGTGGTTGCTGCCTTGGTGGTTGTCGTTGTCAATTTAGTGGTAGTTGCCTGAGTGGTGGCAGATGTTGTCGACTGCGTATCGCCTATTGTAAAAGTAATTGACTTTGTATCGGTAATATCCACTATTTCTGATTTATTGTCTTC
>JBJEQU010000106.1:0-4322 GCA_051881935.1 Porcipelethomonas sp.
TATGTCCGTGTTCAGAAAATACGGCATAAAAACAAAGGGGATATTTGCCAGCGATGATTTTGTAAGAGGTCATTATTTTGAAGGCTTCAAGGTTCTGAAGCTCTCTGAGGTTGAGGAAATTGAGGATGAATTTGCAGTGGTACTTGCTTTTGCGGCAGGTTACGAGGAGCTTGTAAACCGGATTAAGGATATAAGCAAAAAGCATACCCTTTATGTTCCGGATGTTCCGGTCATAGGTACGGGACTTTTTACCTATGATTACTGCGTTGAGCATGCCGACGAACTTGAGCAGGTTTATAATATGCTTGCGGATGATCTGTCAAAGGAGGTTTTCGCTTCCATCATCAATTTTAAAATAAGCGGTGATATTAAGCACCTTGAGAATATCACTTCAACCAAGGCTGAAATATACAAGGATATTATCAAGCCAAACCTTAATGAACACTATGTTGATCTTGGAGCCTACAACGGCGATACGATAAAAGAGCTTCTTGAGCTGACGAAAAATAAATATGTGCGGATCTATGCTGTTGAACCGGACAGAAAAAATTTCCGTAAGCTTACAAAATACATCGATAATAAGGAGCATATTTATGCCTATAATAACGCAGCATGGTGTGTGGACACTCAGCTTCCGTTTTCCTCCAAGGCGGGGAGACAGTCCTCTCTTGCAACTCAGGGAACGAAATTTATCGAAAGCCGCTCTGTTGACAGTATTCTTGAGGGCAGGGAAGCGACTCTTATAAAGATGGACGTTGAAGGTGCGGAGCGTGAGGCACTGTGGGGAAACTGCCAGACTATTTCGAGATATAGTCCACGGCTTATGGTTGCACTCTATCATAGAAATGAGGATATTTTTGAACTGCCTCTCCTGGTAAATAAGCTCAATCCGAAATATAAGCTTTATATAAGACATCAGCTTTATATTCCGGCATGGGAAACAAATCTTTACGCTGTAACTGATAATTAAAAAACGAAGCCCTGCCTTTTCCGGCAGGGCTTTAGCTTTAGTTATGCAATATGTTTATATTATGCGTTTACTGCTGTCTGTGCAGCCTGTGCAGCGGCAGCAGGATTTTTATCAACATTAGCGTTTTCTTCGTTGGTATTATATGAATTTCTCCATTCTTCAAACTGTTTCATAACATTCTCGTAGGTCTTATGTGTAATGTCAGGCATTTCCTCAAGACTGTTTTTTCCAAGGAGACCTGCTGCACCCTCAAAGCCTTTGACAACTGCATTCTGGAGCAGATCGATTTTTGTAGGATCATCGCCGGCAAGCGCCTTTGCCATCTGCATAATTCTGTCAGACACATTTTCAACGGAGTATTCACCGCCGTCAGAAATAGCCTTTTCCGCTTCCTTGCTCTGTTCCTCGGTAATATGAAGATCCATTCCACGGAATGTCAGGTTGATAGTTTCACCCTGCTGAGCGAGCATACTCCTGATAGTATCCTCAAATGCCTTTACACGCTGCTCTTCGGAATTTTTAAGCTGCTCGATAATTGATTCTCTCGAATATATTCCTGTCTCATCCTCGTCCTGTCCGACAGACTTTACAAAAGAATCCTGTCTTGGGGCTTTCTCTTCAAGCTCCTCCTGAATTGCAGCATTTTTCACCGTCTGTTGAACATTGCCAATTGTGCCGATATCTGAGATATTGTTGATATTGTTTATACTCATACTGAACACCTCCGTATTTTCCCGTCTGATTTCCATTCAAATAATTTTGCAGCACAACACTGCACCCTGTACAATATACATCGGCAGAAATTTTTAGAATTAAATACTTCAATGTATAGGATTTATCATAAGTTTCAGAATTGACTGTATGATCGTTGCCTTGATGTGTGAATCATCCGCCTTATTTATTATATCCTCACGTTCTGACGCCTTGACAGCGATGTACTTTGCCTCAAGAAGATTCAGTGAAAGTGCCATTACCGTAAAACGGCAGCCGTTGCAGTGACAGCAGTGAAATTTATCAAAAATATCATTAAATCTTGATTTCATAAGCTCTTCGTTTATGTTAATGATCTCATATTCACTGTAATCACCGTTATCACGGTCGTCCTTTCGCTCTGCAAGCTGACGTGCATAGGCTGATACTTTCGGAACTTTCTTTGGAGATTTTTCATCTGTCTTAGCCGTTTCAGGGTTGTCCTTTTCCGCCTTTTCTTCCGTGGCAATGCCCTCAGCCGGTTTTATATGCTCTGCAGGTTTTTCGGCAGTTTCTTCTTTTACAGCCTCATCGGCTGTTTTTTTCTTGGCAGCAGTTTTCTTTGTAGTTTTTTCAGAAGCTTCTTCATCGGGTTTATTCACAGTTTCCGCCTCTGCATCAGTTTCCTCTGTTGCCGCCTCATCGGTTGTATTTTTCTTGGCGGCAGTCTTTTTTTCAGGCTTCTCAGGAGCTTCTTCCTCAGGTTTGTCTGCAGTTTCCGTTTCAGTATCAGATTCCTCTTCCACAGCTTCATCGGCTGTCTTTTTCTTTGCGGCAGTCTTTCTTGTAGTTTTCCTGGGGGCTTTCCCTTCCAGCTGGTCGTCGTCTGCTGTTTCGGATTCTTCCTCCTCAGATTTAGCGGCAGTTTTCCTTTTTGCAGCAGTCTTTTTTGTAGTTTTCTTGGGGTGGTCCTCTTCCGGCTGGTCATCGTCTGCCGTCTCAGATTCTTCCTCCGCAGCTTTAGCGGTAGTCTTCTTCTTAGTGGCTGTTTTCCTTGTGGTTTTCTTGGGAGTCTCTTCCTCCGTCTGACCATCGTCTGCCATCTCGGATTCTTCCTCCGCAGCTTTAGCGGCAGTTTTCTTTTTAGCAGCAGTCTTTTTTGTGGCTTTCTTGGGAGTCTCTTCCTCCGTCTGACCATCGTCTGCCGTCTCGGATTCCTCCTCCGCAGCTTTAGCAGCAGTCATTTTCTTAGTAGCTGTTTTCCTTGTGGTTTTCTTGGGAGTCTCTTCCTCCGTCTGACCATCGTCTGCCGTCTCGGATTCCTCCTCCGCAGCTTTAGCAGCAGTCTTTTTCTTAGTAGCTGTTTTCCTTGTGGTTTTCTTTGGAACCTCTTCCTCTGGCTGGTCATCAGCAGCCGTGTCAGATTCCTCCTCCGCTTTAGCGGCGGTTTTTTTCTTTGCAGCAGTTTTTTTGTCAGCTTTTTTAGGGGTTTCTTCTACTGCTGTTTCATTATCCGCATCTTCAGCGGCGTCTTCAATTTCTTCCGCTTCTTCTTCCTTTATGAGTGATGGCATTATTTTATTGAACATAGTTTCTTTGCTTATGGTCTGCTTTGTTCTTCTTATAGCCATTGATTACACCTCTTCGTCAGAATTTATTTTATTCATAATATCATTTGTGATTTTAAGATAATCCTTAACACCCGGGCTTCTCGGACAGTAATCATAAATATCCAGCTGAAGCGAATGTGCTTCGGCAAGCTTTGCACAGTTTCGTACATGTGTCTCAAAAAGCGGTATTTTAAGATTCTCGGAAATCATTGCAGCCGTTCCCAAAGCTTCACGATGCAGTTTGGAAAATTTATTATATTTGTTAATGAGTATACCCATTATCTCAAGCCCCGGATTGGTAGCTTTTTTTACGAATTCAATAGTCTCATAAACCTGGACAAGACCCTGTAAACTGAAAATATCAGGGAGCATAGGTATTATTACGTATTTGCATGCCGAGAGAGCATTAACAGTGAGAAAACCAAGTCCGGGAGGGGAGTCAATCAAAATAATATCATAGTCATCCTCCACGACACCAAGAACATTTTTAAGTATGTATTCACGGTTCTTACCGGTAAATTCAAGCTCGGCACCGGTCAAAAGAATATTTGACGGTAAAATATCTGTAATCTCTGTTTGCTGGACGCAGGAGGTGACCCTTGCAGATCCGGAAATTGCATCAAAAACAGTGAGAGAATCCTCAGTTTCAGCTCCCATGCTAAAGGATAAATTTCCCTGTGGATCCATGTCTACGCAGAGAACTTTTTTTCCGAGTTTTCTAAAAGAGGCTGCAAGCGCATTAACAGTTGTAGTTTTGCCGACTCCGCCCTTTTGAGTTATTATAGCAAATATCACGCTCAATTTACAGCATCCTCCAAAATCAGTCTAATTGCATACAGCATTAAACAACTGTACACTATCTTATTATATCAGATTTTTAAATATTTTTCAACAGTATTTATAAACTTTTTTTCGACTTTTTTCGAGCCTGATTTTATATAAAACAGCGAACAACGTTTTTTTCGCCGCCGCCGTATTTTATAATCCGACAAAAATATTATTTTAAGGCAACACCGCACAATTAACGGCTGTCGCCTTTGCCGCACATCTGC
>JBJEQU010000107.1:0-4252 GCA_051881935.1 Porcipelethomonas sp.
TCAAGGAAATTATCAGTATTCTTCCGATAACCGTTATCCCAAGAGTCCCGGATTATATTAAAGGAATAATAAACATCAGAGGAAAGGTCGTTCCTGTAATAAGCATCAGAAGCAAAATCAATCAGCCGGAAATCCCCTATGATGACAAGACATGTATTATAATCGTTGAAGTAAACGACCTGACAGTGGGACTTATCGTGGACTGCGTCCGTGAAATTTCAACAGTACTTCCCACAGATACATGCTCTGCACCTGACTTTAAAACAGTCAATGAAAATCAATATATCAAAAGTATTATTGATTCCAATGGAGAGATCAAGCAGCTTCTTGACATACACAAGCTTATTCTGGAGTAGGATATACTATGGAAATTATTAAGATAACAGACAGGGAATTTGACAGACTCGTAAAATTCATTCATTCAAAATATGGTATTGACCTCAGCAAAAAAAGAGTTCTTATTGAAGGCCGTCTTTCAAAAATGATTGCTGAAAAGGGATTCAAGACATATACGGAATATCTGGATCAGGTTTTAAATGATGAAACCGGACTCGAAACAGTGACTCTTGTAAACAAGCTGACAACCAATCATACATATTTTATGCGTGAATCGCAGCATTTTGATTTTCTCAGAAATGTTATGCTCCCTCACATTGAAAGAACAGTAAAGGACAAGGACGCAAGAATATGGTGTGCGGCCTCGTCCTCCGGGGAAGAGCCTTATACTATTGCCATGACCATTGATGAATACTTCGGCAGCCGAAAGACCGGATGGGATCTCAGAATCCTTGCCACCGACCTTTCGACGGATATCCTCAATAAGGCTAAGAGAGCGACCTATTCCGCCGAGTCACTGAAAAATATACCTGCCGGATGGAAGACTAAGTATTTTACAAGAAATGCCGACGGAACATACACAGTAATTGACAGAATAAGAAAAGAGGTTATTTTCAGGCAGTTTAACCTTATGGATAAGATTGTGTGCAAAAAACCTTATGACATAATCTTCTGCCGGAATGTAATGATTTATTTCGACACACCTACAAAAAATGCTCTGGTTGAAAGATTTTATGACGTTATGAAGCCCGGCGGGTATTTACTTATAGGTCACGCCGAGAGTGTTTCAAAGGAGTCACGTTTTAAATTCGTTCAGCCTGCTACTTATCAGAAAAAATAACAGGAGATCTTATTATGTTCGATAGAAAAATTAAATTATTAATAGTTGATGATTCTATACTTTTCAGAGAGACCCTTGCAAAATTCTTCATAAACGACAGACTGATCGATGTTGTCGGCAAGGCAAGTGACCCCTATGAAGCAAGAGATGCGATTATTGAACTGCGCCCTGATGTTATTACTCTTGACGTTGAAATGCCTAAAATGAACGGCATCCAGTTCCTTAAAAAGCTCATCCCACAGTATCCGGTTCCTACGGTTATAGTTTCATCTGCACCTATAAAGGCGTTTGACGCCCTTGATGCTGGTGCAGTCGATTACATAAAAAAGCCTATGATCAAAACGCCAAAGGACATGGAGGCTTTTGCTGCTGACCTGAGACTAAAGGTCATTACAGCTTCACAGGCAAAGGTAATCCAGAAGAAAGCTCCGGTCAGGACCTCTTCTTCCAATCAGATAAGCAGCGAAGCACTTGCAAGGAATGCACAGACGGTTATTGCAATGGGAGCTTCTACCGGTGGAACGGACGCCCTGCAGACGGTGCTTACGTCTATGCCTGCCAACTGTCCGCCTATCGTGATCGTTCAGCATATGCCGCCGGGATTTACAAAAATGTTTGCCGACAGGCTTAACAAGATCTGTGCTGTAGAGGTGAGGGAAGCCAAGGACGGAGACAGGCTGAAAAATGGTCTGGCACTGATCGCTCCCGGAGATTTCCATATGGCTCTCCATAAGGATCAGAACGGTTACTTTGTGAAAATAGAATATGGTGAAAGGGTTTCCAGTCATCGTCCATCCGTTGACTACCTGTTCAACAGCGTTGCAAAAACTGCCGGCAAAAATGCTATCGGGGTTATTATGACAGGTATGGGTTCAGACGGTGCGGACGGCATGGTGGCTATGCATAAACAGGGTGCGTATACCATAGGTCAGGATAAGGAAACATGCGTAGTATATGGAATGCCTATGACTGCATTTATGCGCGGAGGCTGTTCAGTCCAGGCTCCCCTTGATAAAATATGCAGCATGATCTGCAACAGACTGTAAAATAGTGCGGAGGGACTTAAATGAGCAATATATTAAACAGATTTCATCAGCAGGATGAGGAAGAGCTTAACGAGATAGACACTACCAGTGAGAAGTATCTTACGTTCCTCATTGATAAGCAGTTCTATGCTTTTCACATCAATGACGTGGTTGAAATTATTGAAATGCAGGAGATCACCCCTGTTCCGGAATTCCCGGACTATGCAAAGGGAATAATAAATCTCAGGGGGACGCTGATACCGGTTATTGATGTAAGACTTCGTTTCTGCAAAAACGAAGCGGACTATAATGAAAGAACATGTATCATAATTTTAAATCTCAAGGAAATTGAAGTCGGATTTATTGTAGATACGGTAGATGAAGTCGTGGACATCAACAAATCGGATATTTCGGGAGTTCCAAAGCTTTCCGATGCAAAAACGAGAAAGTTTATCCAGGGTGTCGGAAAGATTTCCAAAAAGATTGTTATGCTCCTTGACGCACAGAAAATGCTCAACGCTGAAGAGATAAAGGGTCTTGAAGGCGTAAGCGAACTGGACGCCGAAGATTACGCAGAGATCTGATAACTGAAAATAAGAGCGGAACCGGTAAAACCGGTTCCGCTTTTCTGATTTTATAAGCACTAAATCATATATGAAAACATTTCTGTATACTTTTTATATTGCCAAGAACAAGAATTGTTTCTCCCTCTGAGAAAACCCTGTCAACCGTAACCTTCATGGAAAGCTTACCATCTCTCTTTACTCCCAGTATACTGATATCATATTTTTTACGGATATCTATGGCTCCGACAGATCTTCCTATCCATTCTTCCGGTACTGATATTTCAAATATGGAATAGTTCTCATCAAGCTCAATATACTCGAAAATATGATCGAGAGTAAATCTTATGGCAGTCCATGAAGCCACCTGCTTTGCCGGATAGCAGATATCGTCTGCTCCGTTTCTCAGAAGAAATTTAGCATGAACATCTCTCGACGCCCTTGAAACGACCATCTTCGCACCAAGCTCTTTTAGAAGAGAGGTCGTTTCAAGAGAACTCTGGAAATCATCTCCTATGGCAACAATACACACATCAAAATTACCGATACCCAGAGACTTTAAAAAATCCTCGTCTGTTGAGTCCCCTATAAGAGCATTTGTAACATAGGGAAGCGCATCGTTCACCCTGTCTTCGTTTTTATCGATCGCCATGACCTCATGCTTTAATTCTGCAAGCTTTATTGCAGTGTGCAGTCCGAATCTTCCAAGTCCCACCAATAATACTGTTTTCATTATGTATTACTCCTTTTAACCAACTGTAATTTCTTCTTTGATAAACTTATGATTGTTTTTCTTCTGGGAGACTGCTGCAAAAATAAGCGTAAGTCCTCCCACTCTTCCACAAAACATAAGAAATATAAGTATAGTATGCGAAAGCATGCTAAGCTTCTGAGTAATTCCAAGACTGAGTCCCACAGTACCTACAGCCGATGCTGTTTCAAAAAGACACTCTTTAAGCGGAAGCTCGTCATACATGCTTATTACTACTCCCCCTGTAATGAAAAGGGTAAGATAAAGCATAAGCAGCGATGCAGCCGTTTTTACTGCGGAATCGTCAATGCGTCTTTTGAAAATATGTGCGTTTTCCTTTCTTCTGAACACCGAAACTGCCGACGAAAGCAAAACCGTGATCGTTGTAGTTTTCATACCGCCGGCTGTCGAACCCGGTGAACCGCCGATGAGCATAAGTCCTATCATTATAATAGCTCCCGATCCTCCAACGAGGGTAAGATCTGTCGTATTAAATCCGGCTGTTCTCATAGTTACCGACTGGAACAGAGAAGTCAGTATACGCTCCTTCAGGGGCATGTCCGTAAATTCAAAAAAGAAGAAAAATAACGCCGGGGCAAAGATAAGACTTACAGTAGTCACCAGCACTACCTTAGTCTGCATGCGGTATTTTCTCATATGATGTTTGTTGGTTCCTATATCCTCCCATGTAAGAAATCCGATGCCTCCGAAAACTATCAGCAGGATTATTACTACA
>JBJEQU010000108.1:0-4230 GCA_051881935.1 Porcipelethomonas sp.
GAGGTACCCTCTGAACAGGAGCTTTCGGATGAAACATATATAACATGCTTTTCGTAAGGCTTTGACAGTTCATTCAAGGCTTATATGGATTACCGCTGTATAACCGATGTCAATTCTGTGCAGTACAGTCTCCAGCAGCAGGCATACACCGATGAAAGAGGTTTCAGACGTATCGGGGACGATTACTGCGTCGCACTTGGGACAGGCATAACCGGCGGCTGCGGCGAGAGATTTATTATAAATCTCGACAGCGGCTACAGCTTCACTGCTGTTGTTTCCGACATAAAAGCAGATATTCATACTGACAGCACAAACTGCTATGCCCCCAGGGGAGAGAATGCCGGAAACGTTGTGGAATTCATTATCGACAGCGACAACGCTGACGGATATATGCTAAGCTGCGGAAGTGCAGGCTGCTTTGAAGACCTCAGCGGAAATGTCACTTCCATTGAGAAAATATAAAAACGACGGGACGCTTTCGCCTGCAAAGCGTCCCGTCAGTTTTAGTAAACCACTCTTTTTAAAATACCGTTCATATATGCAATAGCTATACCGAAGTTGGTCAGCGGCAGTCCCGACTGTTCAAATATTCTCTGCTTGCTTATCATAGCCTTCCTGCTCACCATACAGCCGCCGCAGTGTATCGCAAGCTTATAATCCGAAGGCTCAAAGCTTATATTCTGTCCTGAAAGATTGTCAATTATAAGATTTTTTCCGGTATATTTTTTCAGCAGTGCCGGAATTTTTACCCTTGCAATATCATCCTCAAGGGCGTGATGAGCACAGCTCTCAAGAATAAGCACCCTGTCTCCCTCTGACAGACTGTCTATCGCCGCAGCTCCCTTTATAAAGCCGTCAATATCCCCCTTCATCTTCGCCATGATGACCGAAAATGACGTAAGCCTTACTTTTTCCGGGATAACACTGCTGACATATCCGAACACCTGTGAATCGGTAATTACAAGTGCCGGCATAACTTTAAGCTGTGAAAGCATCAGCTCAAGATTTTCAGTTGTAACAGAAATCACTGAACATTTGTTGTCGAGAAGATCCCTTATGGTCTGAACCTGGGGCAGAATAAGACGTCCCTTCGGTGCCTGGATATCCTGGGGCATTACAAGGAGAACTGTATCTCCCGACTTTACAAGGTCAGCTGTAAGGGGCGGATCCTTCTCCCCCGTTTCAAGGAGTTTTATCAGTGCTTCCTTTACCTTTTCCACATCGGACTTGCTGTGAAGATCGGCATAAACTGCCGGACAGCCCTCAAGACTGATATCCGATTTTTCACCCGACTGCTGGTTTATAACAGCCATAAAGGGAATTTTTTTGCCGGTAAGCAGCTTTATGTACTCCATGGCATTTTCCCGGCTGCCATTTTTTCCGTTTACAACGACAACTGCACAGTTGCACTGCTCCAGCTGTTCCCTCGTCTTTTTTACACGGATATCCCCCAGCTCGCTTTTGTCGTCCAGTCCGGCGGTGTCAATAAACACCACAGGTCCTATGGGCAGAAGCTCCATAGGCTTGAATACCGGGTCGGTGGTGGTACCTGCAACCGGGGACGTAAGAGCAATATCCTGTCCCGTAACTGCATTTATAAAAGTGGATTTTCCGGCGTTTGTATCCCCGAAAACTCCGATATGAACCCTCAGTGCCTTTGGTGTGCTGTCAAGTCCTGAAATCATGGTAATCCCCTTTCACTGTAAGACGCAGAAATTTTCCGCAGAAATTTCACAAATTAAAATCTGAAATCACGTTCTCCTGCTTTTATAAGGTCAAGATATTCGTCAAACTTGGTTCTGACCGATTCCTGCTTTATATTTTCCCTTTCCTTCTTTATAACCTCAGAGGTAAGCTCCCTGAATTCGTCATCGCCGTAGTCGATGGCATATTCTGCAAGGGTCAGCATGGCATTTGGCAGACAGCAGTTTGAAATATTTCCGGTTTTTGCAAGCCGCATGAATCTGTCACCTGTTCTTCCGGCACGGTAGCATGCTGTACAGAAGCTGGGGATGTAACCGTTTTTAAGCAGTGCCTTTGAAACCTCCGCTTCCGACCTTACATCAGCGACCTGGAATTGTGCAGTACTCTGGTCATCACAGCTGCTGTCACTGCCGCTCTGAAGACGCTGAGCATACCCCCCTACTCCTGTGCATGAACCGCCGCTGGTCTGGGAAATACCAAGGGAGATGATCTCATCCCTGAAATTCTGTTCCTCTCTCGTGGAGATTATCATTCCGGTGTATGGAACGGCAAGCCTTAAAACGGCAATGATAGTCTTGAACTGTTCATCTGTAACGATATGCGGGAACAGGCTCAGGTCAACGTCCTCCGCCCATCTTACACGGGGAATTGAAATAGTGTGGGGTCCGATGCCGAAAGTGTCCTCAAGGTGCTTTACATGGAGCATTGTTCCGATAACTTCGTACTTGTATTCATAAAGTCCGTAGAGTACGCCGATACCCACATCGTCAATACCGCCCTGCATTGCCCTGTCGTGAGCGGTGGTGTGATATTCATAGTCGCTCTTGGGACCCGACGGATGAAGCATTTCATAGGTAGGTTTGTGGTAGGTTTCCTGGAAAAGGACATAGGTGCCGATTCCGGCTTCTTTAAGCTTTTTGTAGTCCTCAACAGTTGTTGCGGCGATATTTACATTTATTCTTCTTATTTCACCGTTTTCGTTTTTGGTAGCGTATGCAGTTTTCATACATTCCACGATATAATCGATATCACAGTTTTTCGGGTCTTCCCCTGCCTCCATGGCAATACGCTTGTGACCCATAGCTTCAATGGCACGGCATTCCTCTGCGACCTCTTCCTGGGTAAGCTTTTTCCTGCGGATGCCCGAACCGCAGTGATAGCCGCAGTATTTACAGCCGTTGACGCAGTAGTTTGAAACGTAAAGGGGGGCGAACATTACGATCCTCTTGCCGTAAATTTCCTCCTTGATCTTTCTTGCCATTGCGAATATTTTCTCACGAAGTTCCCTGTTCTCCTCGTTTTCACAGGCATGAAGCAGAACAGATACCTCATATCTGTCAAGACCCACCAGTGTTTCAGCCTTTTTCAGTATCTCATCCACCATTTTGCCGTTGTCACGGTTTTCATTTCCGTAGGCAAGTACCTTCAGAATTTCACCGTCATCGATAAATTCCACTGCCTTTTTTGATTTGCTGTCAAACATAATTTTTACCTCTTTTACTTTTTTGATATTGCTGATTTAACGGACACGCCGTCTATCTTTCCCAGCCTGCCTGTCAGTGCGCTTATGGTATCAGGGTCGGTGTCCACCACCACCGATATGACCGAAATTCCCCTTTCCCTGTAGGGTATGCCCATTCTTCCCACGATAATACTGCTGTAATCATGGAGAATGGAATTTACAGCCTCAGAGGAGTCCAGATCATTTATTATGACCGACAGGACTGCTATTCTGTTTTCCATATATATATTTCCTTTCAAAAACAAAGTCCGGCTGCAAAAGGCAGTCGGACAAAGCTGTGCATATATAAACCGATTGATAATCTCAGATATACAAAGCCTGTAAGCCGACCGCTCAGAATTTTTCCTCACAGCCCGAAAACAGTTACATGTATATTATACCATCTGTGATCCGCAATGTCAATATTTTCAGGATAATATCCATGAAAATCGATAGGAATTTTCTGTTCATTTCTTTGCATGCACAAAGTTTTTTTCTTCCGCTTACTGCGGCTGAAACAGGTCTTGCAACTTTTTCTCATAAATCATATTAAACTATATCAATTTTCTTTTTTCCTTCATTTCTTGCTTGTGCAAGAAACGAAGCAAAGAACACACAATTTTTCTTTTAAAAAAAATTGATTAAAGAAAAAGTAACAGGAAACTGTTTCTGAACTAAAATTCACCCAGTAAAAGGGCATGCCTGACTGAAACAGGTTAAACTCATAATTGCAAAGTCAGCTTAAAACCCCATCACCCAGGGAACATAAGAATATAATAAAAGGGGAATTTATAAATAATCAGTTTTTTGACGCCCGAAGAAATACCAGTTTTTTATTGCCGCTCAGCGCCGGGGACAGCCGAAGGCGTCAAAAGTGAGGGGCGTGACAGTGCCGGCTACTGGGAGAAGAGAAGTTCAGCAACAAATTCAAGCCAGTTTTTTCTTTTTGGTCAAGGTTTTTGCTTTTCGGAGAAAAGAAAAAGCTTGGGTGTTTCTTTGTTACTTTCTTTACACAAGTAAAGAAA
>JBJEQU010000109.1:0-4202 GCA_051881935.1 Porcipelethomonas sp.
TGACCGGCGGCAAGATCAGTCGGGAAGTAAATATCAAAAGCAGCGATATGATTTTTGCTGTATTGATCTTCTGTCCTTATATAGCCTTTTGTGGAATCAGATACCAGTGACGCATAGGGCATAATGTCATCTGAATACTGTACGGTAGGATCATCGTCCTTTATACCATAGGCATGATATTCGGATTCATCCGGTCTTTGGACATCACCTGTCCAGTCACTGAGTGTTAGTGTTGCTGAACTGTTATAATTGCCTGACGCCGCTCCTCCGTTTGTGCTGAGACGGTTAGGAAAACAAAAACGAAGATTCATCGGATCAACATAACCCCACTTATTCGGTTTTAATCTGAATGAAATGCTTGCAACCAGGTCATCTTCTGTAAAGGTTGTTGACGTATCAACATATACAGTTGCAGAAGCACCTGCCTTGATTTCATCAAGAGTATAGGTCGTCTTGTCTGAAACCATTTCCAGTCCCACCGGGCAGTCCGAAGTCACTGCTGTAACAGGCAATATGCCCGAAAATGTACCTGAAAGCATGGAGCCTATCATAGCAAATGACGTCAGAACTGAAACAAGTTTTGTTTTCTTCATATTACTTCCTGCATAATCAGAACATGTTCCGGCAGATGCTCCGGTTATGCATACTCCTTTCGTATTATTAATTATTGCGGTAAAAACCTCACTGCATATAATGCAGCGAAAGATAGGATAACGCCGGAAGTTGTTTTATAGTGCACACTTATTTTCCTGTTGCCAGGAATTTTGCAATTGCCGCTGCATCACGGACATTTATAGTTCCGTCCCCGTTATAATCTGCGGAATCGGTAAGTTCTGCGGATTTTCCCTGTGCAAGCTTCTGAGCTATAAATGCAGCGTCACGGACATTTACAACGCCGTCACCGTTGGCGTCGCCCCCTAAACTATCCGAAACAGGAAAATATATATTTGTCAGAAACCTGAGTATATCATCATCTCCTTTTGTACTTGGTACAGCCTCTGAGGTCAGCTGGTCATCTTCCGACGCAGAAACGGAATATGTATACTCATAACCGTTCACATCCCCTTCGTCTATTTCATCTGTATCATAAACCATAAAGCTGGTGCTGAACTCCTGCAAGGAACTGCTGCCTTTATATTTTGGCACTCCGATCGTTATGGTATAGCATGCCTGGTCGTTTCCTTCCAGTATAAAATGGTGCTCTGTTTCACTTTCAGAAGCCGGAATCAGTACAGAGTCATAATATCTGTAAGTACCGTCCTGATCCGTAACCTGGTCAATGGTGATATAGACATCCCTGTCAATATCGGCTTGGACAATTACAGTTCCGCATCTGGTCCCGTACATAGGATAGGCTGGCGTTTCCTCAACCACTGTTTCTGCACAGACAGCTGCTGTTGATGCAGCCGCCAGTGATGCAAGGATCATTGCGGACATAATTCCTGATATAAGCTTTTTCATAATAAAAAATCTCCATTCATTATTAACTATATTATGATTGTCAGCGTTTTTCGCCGTATATTAATTGTATCAATTGGAAAGAGCAAGTCCGATGCTTGTAATGACTCCGCCGGAGGTGGTAACGTACATATATGTGCTTCCGCTGTACCATGTGTATATTCCGCCGCCTTCGGTTCCTGTGCCGTACATTGCTATGGCGTCATCAAGGGTCATTCCCACAGTAAGACCTCTTGCTGTTGACACATTGCCTGAAAGGAGCGTGATTTCCAGTACATAATCTGAGCCGCCGTAGGGGTATGTATAAACATCCATATCACCGTAATGGAATATCTTGTCATCCCCTTCATAGTAACAGCTCGGACTTGAGTCTACACTCTGGGCAGCCGGGAATGCGGTTATATTCTGATTTACAGTAAGCGCATATCCGCCGTAGTAAGCATAGACATCCGATGCTGTAAAATAACCTCCGGGAGCCGGAGCTTCAGTCTGTACCTCCTCATAGGCCTCTGTTGCTTCCTCGGTTTCCTTAGCACCCTCAGTTTCCTTGGGCTTTTCAGTAGTTTTTGTAGTTTTTGCTGTGGTTTTGGCTGTAGTTTCAGCCGTAGTTTTTGATGTAGTTGTCACGGCAGTTGTGGAAACGGAAGTAACAGCTTCTGTTGTTTCATTTTCAGCTTCTCTGACAGTTCCGCCGTCATCGTTGCCGCATGCCGCAAGAGACACGCATAAAAGGCTTCCTAAAATTGCTTTTGTTAAATTCTTCATAATATTCACCATTCCTCTGTATTAATTAAATTCAGGATATATATACTGATTCCATGTGTAGTTACAGTATTTGAGATATTGATCGGTCACGTTGTAATATCCGTTGCAGGCGTCAAAATTCATCCATTCGCCGTTTATCTTCACCTGGTTCCAGTAATGATCTCCGGTGCCGTGACCTGTACCGTAAACAATTCTTGCTTCGTAACCGGCACGTTCAAAAAGAACTCCCTGAAGCGATGCAAAATAATAGCATAACACAAAACGGTTATTCATTGCATAATCTGCAAAATAGCTCCAGCCGGCAGTTAAAATGTTTGAAAGAGATCTTACAGGCTCAATGCTCCTGTAAACATTATTTCCTCTGACATAATTGTATATAGCTTCTGTACTCCTGCCTATTGACGCAATAATGCTGTCAGCCTTTTTCTGTACAGCAGAAAGCTTTGTCGCAACACCCTCTGAATTGATATCATATCCATCGATGGATGTATTTTTCTGCATAACGCCGTTTTTATCAAAATAATATTTCTTTCCGTCTATAGTCTGCCAGCCGGTCTGCATGATGCCGCTTTCATTAAAATAGTATTTCTGACTGCCTATAGTCTGCCAGCCGGTCTGCATAACGCCGTTTTCATTGAAATAGTATTTCTGACTGCCTATAGTCTGCCAGCCGGTCTGCATGACGCCGTTTTTATCAAAATAATATTTTCTGCCGCTTATAGTCTGAAAGCCGGTCTGCATTTTTCCACTGCTGTCGAACAGATAGCAGGCTCCGTTTATTTCAGTAAAGCCGGTGACCATAAGATAATTATCACCGAAATAGTATCTGTCTCCCCCAAGGCTGAGAAATCCTGATACGATACTGCCTTCCTCATCATAATACCGGGTACCGTCACTGAATTTCTGCATACCCGTTTCAAGGGTTCCGTATTCGGAAAATCTGTATGGTATATTTTCAATTTTGCAGTCACCGGTATATTTGCCGCTGCCAGTATCTGAATAATAGATATTTCCGTTGTATTTTATCCAGCCCCAGAGCGGTGCAGCTGTTTCATAATCATAAAAGATCCTCACGCCGCCTACTGTCTGCCAGCCGCTTTTAAACCGTCCCTTTGATGAAAACAGATAAACCTCGCCGCCGATTGTACACTCTCCCTTACAGAGTCCCCCGGCACCGCTGTAAAATTTACTGCCGTCATATTCAAACCAGCCGTCAGCCATGATACCGGACTCGTCAAAATAATATTCATTCCCGTCAATTTCAGCGAAACCAGTAAGTTTGCCCTCTGTTTCATCAACATAAAAGGTGTTTCCTCTGTCCTCGACCCAGCCGGTTGTTTTTCTGCCGCTTTCCCTGTCAAAGAAGAAGCGCTTTCCGTCAACGGTATACCAGCCGTTTTTCATTGTGCCATTGGCGGCAAAATAGTAACCATAGCCGTCAATCTCCCGGTATCCGACAGCTTTTTCTCCGTCTTCGCCTATGTAGAATTTCCTTCCGCCGGAATCCTCGTTCCATCCGGCAGAATATTCCGCATCAGGCACTTGTGATACGCTGACAGTCACAGTCTCTGTTACAGCAGATGATACTGCCGAAACCTGAAATGTTTCCGTTGAGGTCGCCTGAATTTCCGTAATTTCTGTAATTTCAGTGACCGCAGGAGTCCGGGCTGACTCATCCGTATCCTCAGCAGAAGCATGGAGCATGCACATGCATCCCAGAGCTGCGGATGCCAGCAAAGCCGGAAAATACTTGCAGATGTTCATGTAATTCCTCCGTTTTTATAATATTATTTCACTGTATGCCGCCGGAGACACTGATAAAAAATCAATGAGGGAGCCCTTTGACCTGCAAAGAGTTCCCTCATTCAAAACAGTACACTTATCTGTTTTAATATTCGCCCCGCTGCAAGTGTAGTATTGCCCCACCAATTGAACCTTGCCTGATTTATTGGATCAGTAATTTATTTGAAGTGCCTTTC
>JBJEQU010000110.1:0-4192 GCA_051881935.1 Porcipelethomonas sp.
AAACCTTCGGGGGAACGGAAAAAATCATTGACAACATTCTGGCCGGGGAAAATACGGCGGTTATAGAAACAAGATACAGGTCTGACATAAATCCGGACTGCATTATAAAAACCGAAGACGGGGTTTCCTATGAAATTATAGGAAGCCCCGAAAATATTTCCATGAGAAATCAGTATCTTAAATTCAAAGTCCGCTGTATAAAGGGAGGTGCGTGAAATGGCGGTAAAGCTTACCTTTGACGCCGGGAAATTCTTTGACAGCCGTCTTGAAAAGTTAAAAAAGCTGGAAGAGCTTGGAGTTGTGAAAAAAGCTGTGGAAAGCGGTATGAAATCTGCCAAAAGTACTGTAAACAATAGTATGAAAGTAGTCTTAAGCAACAAGGGCAACATGCCGGCGAAAGGCAAATACTCTACTGGTGAAGCTGTAAGAGGTATTGACAAGGATTTTAAGGTCAGATGGCGTGGAACAACAGCTGAAATATTGATAGGCTTAAGCTGGGAAAAGCTAGGGGTTAAGGGGCAGGTACTCATTTACGGCATACCGACGCAAAAACCTGTTAAGGGCTTAAAGCAAGCTATCTACGGCGCAAAAGCGAGACGGTATGTAGACATGGAGCTAGAAGAAGTTATTGATAAGGTTATAAGAAGGGTGTGGGAGGAATAATGGAAGATCTGCTTATAAGCACGCTGGAAAGCATCGGCTTTCCGGTTTTTTTGCAGGGGTCGCTGTTATCTGCAGACGATTACCCCGATGATTTTTTCACATTCTGGAATGACAGCTCAGGCGGTAAATTCTATGAAGATGAGGAGAAATTCACGACCTATGAATACAGCGTGAATTTTTACAGCACAGATCCGGCAAATGTGTACAACAAGCTCCGGGACGCAATGACCGCCCTGAAATTAGCCGGATTTATCATAGCCGGGGACGGTTACAGCGTACCCAGCGGAAAGAATACCCATGACGGACGGGGAATAACAGTCCGATTTATTAAAACAAACAGAAAGGATTGATATTATGCAGACATTTGAATTCAGAGGAGTAGACAATTTAGTTTTCGCAGAGGTAATTGAGGACTCCGCCGAAAACTTTATAACAGGTCCTGTAATGCCGCTGTCGGCAGTTGCAAAGGTCGCAAAGGCTACAGACAACAGCAGTGCAACAAAGTACTATGACAATCAGCCGATGATCGTTATCACATCTGTGGGGGCAGACAATTTCGAGCTTACTATCCTTCCCCCTGATCTTGCGACCTATGCTAAAGTTTCGGGATATCAGTATGACTCTACACGTTCGCTGCTTATCGAGGGCAACAGAGATGACAAGTATTATGCTATCGGCTACAGATACGAGGGAACGGACGGCGGTATCAGATATTCATGGCGCTTAAAGGGCAGATTTACTATCCCTGATGAGGAATACGACACAAAGGATGACGGCACGGACGGCACAAACCTGACTCTTAAATATACGGGGGTAATGACTGTGCACAAGTTCGCATATAACGGACAGCCGGCAAGGGGTATTGTCGTTGACTCAAGGAACCTTACCGGAGATGTTACAGACTTCTTCGGCGTTGTCCGTACTCCTGACAACACGCAGGTATCCGGCGGCGGTACCACACCTCCTGAATTTATTCCGGCTGCTTCAACATTTGCATATTCTGTTGATGTTACAATTGCTGTTCCGTCAACCGGATCGACAATCAAATATACAACAGACGGCAGTGATCCGACAACATCAGATACTGCCGTTACATATTCCGACCCGGTTCACCTTACTGAAACAACAACCATCAGGGCGGTTGCTATTCCCCAGATGGCCGGACCTTCAATTGTGGTTTCCAAGACCTATATCAAACGCAGCTGAGGTGATATGTCATGAAGTTTGAACTGAATGTTTATGACGAAAAGGATAACATCGTAAAAAAGGTACAGGCAAAGGCGCTGTCCACACGGTTCGGAACTGTAAGGCGGATCGCGGAGATAATGCAGTTTGAAAGCCTTGAAAGCGTCAGCGATTATTCAAAGAAAATTTTCGGGGCGTGGTCGGCGCTTACAAAAACTCTGGGCATGCTGTTTCCGGAAATGACCGATGAGGACTGGGACGGCGTAAAGAACGAGGAGCTTATTCCTCTTTTGCAGAAAATAGCGGATTTTTCCGTTAAAAAAGCACTCCTTATCCCCGGTGAAAGCGGTGAAGACCCAAACTGACATGGGGGCTGAAAAAGCCCCCGCCTTTTCATGAACTGCTGTTTACAGTAAATTACAATCTCTGCAAGGAATTTCCGGGGTATACCCCGACAGCTGTTGACGATATGCCCTATGTAAATGTTATAGAACTTTACAGCAAGGTACGCAAAATACAGATAAAGCAGAAAAAAGAGCTTGACCGCAGGCTGAAAAACAAAAAGCGTGGAACAGAAGAAAAACGATACATTCCGGCTAAGGACAACAGCTGGTAGAAAGGAGGGACATATAATTGGCAAATAATGGAACCACCGTGAGCTTCAAAGCCGACCTTACAGAGCTTAACAGCGCTTTCAGAGAAGCTCAGAAGCATATAAAGGCGGCAAATGATGAGTTCAGGGCATCCACTGCACACATGCAGAACTGGTCAAAGGAAATGGGCGGTGTTGAGGCGAAAATAACTCAGCTTGGCACTAAATTTGACGAGGAAAAGAACAAGCTTGCAAACCTTGAAAAACAGCTTGAGGTGACGAGAGAAGAATACAAGCGTGTTGCACAGGAACAGGGGGAGAATTCAGACGAGGCAAAATGGCTTGCCGAAAGTATTGAGAAGCTGACCGGCAAAATAGCAGATCAGAAAGTCACTGTAGGGAAAACGGAAGCACAGCTGGATAAATATACAGCAAAGCTTTCGGACATGCAGTCAGACGTGCGAAAAGCGGCAAATTCCTCTGAGGTACTCTTCAAGGATATTGACGAGGTCGGGGATCAGGCGGAAGAATCCGCCGGAAAGCTTGACAAATTTAAGGAAGCCGCCGCCGGTGCAGGGAGCAAAATAGGCGCAGGACTTACAGGGGCAGGGAAAGCCGCCGCAAAGGTTATAGGTGCGATTTCTGTTGCTGCTGTGGGCGGAGCTGCCGCACTGGGTAAATTCTCCGTTTCCGCCGGCATGGACTTTGACCAGCAGATGTCGGCTGTAAAATCCATATCCGGTGCAACAGAGGAACAGTTTGCGGCGCTTCGTGACAAGGCACAGGAAATGGGTGCGACCACTGCATTCAGTGCAACGGAATCGGCACAGGCTATGGAATACATGGCAATGGCAGGCTGGGACGCACAGCAGATGACAGACGGTCTTGCAGGTATTATGAACCTTGCCGCCGCATCCGGTGAAGACCTTGCAGCCACCTCCGATATTGTCACTGACGCCCTGACCGCTTTCGGAATGAGTGCAGAGGACAGCAACTACTTTGCGGACGTTCTTGCAAAGACCGCTTCAAACGCAAACACCAATGTTTCCATGATGGGGGAAACATTTCAGTATGTTGCGCCTTTAGCCGGTGCAATGGGATATACCATTGAGGATATGTCCGCCGCCATAGGACTTATGGCAAACAGCGGAATAAAAGGCTCTCAGGCAGGTACTGCACTGAGAAGCATTATAACAAACCTTGCAAGTCCTACTGATGATGTGACAGCTGCAATGGAAGAGCTGGGCATATCTCTGCAAAATCAGGACGGCACAATGAAGACATTCCGTGAAGTTCTTGACGATGTCCGTGAAGGCTTTGCAGACCTTGACGAGGTGCAGAAGACAGAATATGCAAGCACTATAGCCGGAAAATACGGAATGTCCGGCTTTCTGGCACTTATCAATTCCGGGGAAGAGGATTTTGACAAGCTGACAGAAGCTATAAAAAACTCGGACGGTGCGGCAAAGGATATGGCTGATACAAGGCTTGACAATCTTGCCGGAGATGTTACGCTGTTCAAATCCGCCCTTGAGGGGGCAGGGATAGAGATATCCGACAGGCTGTCCCCGGTGCTTCGTGAATTCGTTCAGGGGGCAACGGACGCTATTCCGGGACTTTCCTCATACATAGGTGACTTTGCGGAAAATATTGCTTCCATACTTTCAGACCTGCTCCCAATGATAGGTGATATCGGAAAGGAAGTCGCACCGGTAATAACGGAAATTTTTGACATATTAAAGGACGTTATGC
>JBJEQU010000111.1:0-4151 GCA_051881935.1 Porcipelethomonas sp.
GCTGAGCTTTTCTCTGTCCACACTTTCCCTGAATTCCTTTTCAGCCTCATCGGGTATCTCATCACCATATTCCTCTTCCAGTTTTTCATGTTCACCGTCCAGCTGTTTTTTATATTCAAAGGCCTGCTCTGACATAAAGAGTGAGTTATGACCGTTCCTTTCGCCGTCAATAGTCTTAAATACGGCATTGGGATTTGTTATTTCATCTCTGTGGGCTATTATCGAAGCACCGTCATATCTGACCGTTTCATCACCGCTGCCGTGAATTATCATAACATGAGTATCAGTGGCATTGATGCCGTCAACCGCTGAAAGATTTGCCATATCCCCGAATATGACCTTGTTGTTGAGCCATATAAAAGGGTGCTCAATAACAGAAAGCGGCTTCCCTATCATATTCTCTCCGAACTCCGAAACGATCCCAACGGGAGTATTATATCCTGCAACGCTGACAGCCGCAGTGATATCATGGTCAAGACCAAGTACAGCCGTAACCGCATATCCGCCCCAGCTGTGACCGTAAAGAAGTACCGGCAGAGAATTCAGCCTGCTGTCCGATTCAACATAGTCCAGTGCAGCGTCAAGGTCAATGACCGACTGAGCCATGCCCATAGTGCCTTCGCCCTCGCTTCTGCCCGAACCTGTATTGTCAAAGGCAAATACCATATATCCCTTGTCAACAAAACAGCATGTTTCAGAGATGTACCCCTCGGAATAATTTCCAAGACCATGAGAGATAACCACAAGTCCGTCGCAGCCTTCCCGCTCGCCGTATATGTAACCGGTCAGGGTATTTTCGCCGGACTTAAAGGCAACCATCTCCCTGTTATATATGTCACTGACATCGTCGTAATTCAGATACATCGGTGTTTCAGGTATCTCTGCCCTGCCGAAGTTATCTGAAAACATTGACCGGATGACAAAAAACGAACCAACACAGAAAATTAGGATCATTGCACACAGAGCTATGACTACTATTCTTAAAATAAGTTTTTTCTTTGATATTTTCATTTATTCAGCCCCTTCATAGTAAGTGAAATACGCCCTCTCCTGACATCAACATCAAGGACCTTTACCTTTACTACTTCTCCGACCTTGACAGCCTCAAGGGGATGCTTTATATATCTGTCACATATCTGTGAAATATGCACAAGTCCGTCCTCGTGTACACCGATATCAACAAACGCCCCGAAGTCGATAACATTCCTTACAGTTCCCACAAGCTCCATATCAGGCTTTAAGTCCTTGATCTCCATGATATCTCCGCTTCTCATAAGGGGCGGTGGAAGCTCATCACGAAGGTCACGTCCCGGCTTGCGAAGCTCCCCAATAATATCGCTAAGTGTGGGAGCGCCGATACCCAGCTTGTCACAGACAGCCTTTCTGCCCTGTTCATTCACCTTGTCATCCAGCTTTGACATTTCCGGAGTACCGATATCCGCCAGCTTAAAGCCGCATTCCTCCATAAGCTTTGCGGCAGCTTCGTAGCTTTCAGGATGAACAGCCGTATTGTCAAGGGGATTTTTTCCGTCCCTTACACGAAGGAAACCTGCACACTGTTCATACGCCTTCTTGCCAAGCTTCGGAACTTTCAGAAGCTGTTTCCTGTCGGTAAATCTTCCGTTTTCCTCACGGTATGCCACAATGTTTTTAGCTACCGCCGCATTTATTCCGGCAATGTAGGACAACAACGAATGTGAGGCTGTGTTAAGGTCTACACCTACAGAGTTAACGCAGTCCTCTACCACCCCTGACAGTGCTTCGTCCATACGTTTTTTCGGCATGTCATGCTGATATTGTCCCACCCCGATAGCCTTCGGGTCTATCTTTACAAGCTCCGCCAGAGGGTCCTGCATTCTCCTTGCAATGGAGATCGCACCTCTTATGGAAACGTCAAATTCGGGAAATTCCTCCGCTGCAAGCTTTGAAGCTGAGTAAACAGAAGCACCAGCCTCGCTTACTACCATATAGCTTACCTTCTGTGGTATCTCACGGATTATCTCTGCAATAAGCGCTTCACTTTCTCTTGAAGCCGTGCCGTTTCCTATTGAAATAGCAGTTACGCCGTTTTTCTCAATAATAGACTTAAGCTTTGCCTTTGTCGGTTCATCCTTTCCTTTGCGGAAGGTTGGGTAAACTATTGCGGAGTCAAGAACCTTTCCGGTACTGTCAACAACTGCGGTCTTGCAGCCATGGGCATATCCCGGGTCAAAGCCGAGTGTGACCTGATTTTTCACCGGCGGCTGCAGGAGAAGCTGTCTCAGATTTGAAGAAAATACCTTTATAGCTCCCTCACAGGCGTTTGCCGTAAGCTCCGCCCTTATCTCACGTTCAACAGAAGGCATGATAAGACGCTTGCAGCTGTCCTGAGCGGCAGTCCTTACAAGCTCACTGCACCGGTTTGCTCCCTTGACATACATCTTTTCCGCAATGGAATAAACAAATTCCTCATCTATAACCACGGAAACTTTAAGTGCGCCCTCCTTTTCACCTCTGTCAATGGCAAGGACTCTGTGTCCGGCGATCTTAGAAACTCCCTCGCTGAATTCATAGTAGTTCTGATATACCGTTTCAGCCTCTTCATCGGCAGCTTTTGATTCGATCTTTGCCGCCTTTTCGTAAAGGCTTCTTATCTTCTTTCTGAGCTCCGCATTGTCTGAAATATCCTCAGCAATAATATCCATTGCACCCTGAAGCGCATCCTCCGCAGTTTCAACTTCCTTTTCAGCATCAACATATTTTAGCGCCTCAACGTCCGGGTCAGCATTATCCTGCTGATTATTAAGAAACTCCGCCAGCGGCTCAAGTCCCTTTTCTCTTGCAACGCTTGCCCTTGTTTTGCGCTTTGGCTTGAAGGGACGGTATATATCCTCCACCTCAACCAGCGTCACTGCCTTTTCGAGGGCGAGGGTTATTTCCTCCGTAAGCTTTCCCTGTTCCTCAATTGCAGAGCTGACCTCGTTTTTCCTGCTTTCAAGATTTCTCAGATAACTGAGCCTGTCGCTCAGCTCACGGAGTATCTGATCGTCAAGAGAGCCGGTAAGCTCCTTGCGGTAACGGGCGATAAAGGGTATCGTCTTTCCGTCGTCTATAAGCTCTACTGTGTTGTCAACCTGTTCCTGTCTGAGTTTAAATTCCTCAGCAAGAGTCTTATTAATGTCCATATTATCTCCATTCTGTTTTAATGCGGCAACCTACTGCATAGGAAATTGCCATTGTTTTTTCACTCATATAATTTTACCATGTTTTAAGTGATTTTTCAACTGCTTTTTTTAAAAGATAAAAATGGCTGCACTTTCTGCGTTAAAAATATAGAATAGTGATCAGCCATGGTCAGGTCAGCAAAAAAATAAAACGTGCATCCCCCAGAGACAAATGTTATTCCCTCTGACCGGTACACGTTTTATTGATTTACTGTAATTTTCACTGTGTCCTTTACGTCCCTGAAGCTATGTGCAGTTCCAGACCACCTTTATGACACCTTTTAGGCAACACCGCACAAAGAACGCCTGACGGCTTTGCACGTCATCTGCTTGCATATTTTTCGTCATCTTGCACAGATTTCGTTTGACATACGCCCGGAGGAAGTGCCCTTGGGGTACGCCAGTATGCCTGCACTCAATTTGTACAATCTGAAAAAAATCTGACTTCGCATCCGCCGCACAATCTCTGTGGGGTATTGCCTTAATTTTATTGGGTCTGCGTATCAGCATTTCAAGCTGTTCACTGCTGTCAGCCTTTATGCACACCTTAAAATCTGAGACCATACCCTTATTTCTGTTATTGCAGACCCTTGCCTAGTGATGAATAATTACAATATTTAACTCTGAAATTATTCCTGATATTTCGTGAACCAAACTATTCCTGTCCTTTAATATTTGTAAGGCGGCAAGGGGATTTTCGATACTTATCCCCGAAAGTAAAACAGGCGATTTAAATCCGGCTTTTTTCTTTAGTAAAGCTCTGAATGCTTTACAAACAGCGTTTTTTGTGGTATAATTCAAGAAAGGAAAAATGTTTTGGAGGACAGTATTTTGGCAAACGATAATATCCGCAATTTTTGCATTATAGCTCATATAGATCACGGCAAGTCTACACTTGCTGACCGTATTCTTGAAAAAACATATACCGTTGCAGAGCGTGATATGGAA
>JBJEQU010000112.1:0-4084 GCA_051881935.1 Porcipelethomonas sp.
AAAAGCTGTGGGTAAATCCGGACTGCGGACTGAAAACCAGAGGAAATGCAGAAACCGTTCCAAGCCTTGGAAATCTGGTAAACGCTGCAAGGGAGATACGCAATGAGAATATCTGAACTTTTTGAGGACAGGACTGTCCTGTCATTTGAAATTTTTCCGCCGAAGCCTGCCGCAGATGAAAGGGTGATTTACGAAACGCTGGATGGTCTGACAGGACTGCACCCCGACTTTATCAGCGTTACCTACGGCGCAGGGGGCGGAAAGAACGGTGAAAAAACCGTCAGAATAGCCTCTGACGTAAAGCACAGATACGGCGTTGAAAGTGCGGCGCATCTGCCCTGTATCAGCATGACAAAGGATCAGGCTGTCCGGATCCTGGACAGCCTGAAAGAAAACGGCATTGAGAATATCCTTGCCCTGCGGGGGGATATTTCTCCGGACACTGTTCCTGCCGGAGATTTCAGCCATGCCAGTGAACTTATCGAATTTATCCATGAACGCTATGACTTCAATATTATTGCAGCCTGCTATCCGGAGGGACATCCTGACAGCAGAAATATTGTTGAGGATACAGTCTTTCTGAAAGAGAAGGTAAACTGCGGCGTTTCCCACCTTATCACACAGCTTTTTCTGGACAACGATTATTTTTACGCATTCCGGGAACGTACTGCAATTGCAGACATAAATGTTCCCGTTGAAGCCGGGATAATGCCTGTTACAAACAAGGCACAGATAGAGCGTATGGTAAAACTCTGCGGAATACAGCTGCCGAAAAAATTCATGAAAATAATGGAGCGTTACGAAAACAATCCGGAGGCGCTGAGGGATGCCGGTATTGCTTACGCCATCGACCAGATAGTTGACCTTATTTCACAGGGGGCAGACGGCATTCATCTGTACACCATGAATAATCCATATGTTGCCAGACGTATCTATGAAGCAGTGCACAGGCTGCTTGCAGTGCAGCATTGTTGATTTCCGGACGAAAATGTGTTATACTAAAACTGCAAATCAAGTTACGGAGTGAACGCAGATGACCTTACAGCAGCTGAAATATATTATACAGATCGTGCAGTGCGGTTCTATCACCATGGCGGCACAGAAGCTGTACATCACCCAGCCCAGCCTGTCCAAGGCAGTTTCAGAACTGGAACAGGAAATGGGTATCACAATTTTTCTTCGCAGTAACCGGGGGGTCATCCTGTCTGAAGAAGGGACAAAATTCCTTTCCTATGCAAGACAGGTAGTGGAACAGGCGGAGCTTTTAGAGCAGACCTATAAATACGGCGAACCGGTAAAGCGTGTTTTTGCCGTTTCGTCCCAGCACTACGCCTTTGCGGTCAATGCATTTGTGGCACTGATAAAAGAATACGGCAGGGACAAGTATGAATTTTCACTTCGTGAGCTGCGGACAAACGATATTATTGAGGATGTCCGCACACAGCGTTCCGAGCTAGGCATTCTATTTCTGAGCAATTTCAACCGTGAGGTCATTCTCAGGCTTTTGCAAAATAACGACCTGCAGTTTGTACCCCAGTTTACGGCAAGACCCCACGTCTTTGTCAGCCGGAGTAATCCCCTGGCAGGGAAAAGGTCCGTTACCCGCAGTGACCTGCTTGACTATCCAAGGCTTACCTACGACCAGGGAATAAACAATTCCTTCTATTTTTCGGAGGAGCTTCACAGCACAGATGAAAGTCCGAAAAGTGTCATTGTGTCCGACCGTGCAACACTGTTCAATCTGCTTATCGGGCTGGACGGCTACACTATTTCCTCCGGTATTCTCAGCAGTGACCTGAACGGGACGGATATTGCGTCAATTCCTCTGGAAAGTGATGAAATCATGGAAATCGGGTATATTCATGCCATAGACAGACCATTGAGCCAGATTGCAGAGCGGTATCTGGAACATTTCCGGTCGTACATTGAAAATTATCAGAAATAAATGCGGTAAATTGATTGATAACTCTGAAAAATTATGTTATTATATACATAGTATATATCAGACTGTAGAAAAACCTCAATTTTATGCAAATTAGGGGACGCTTTCACTTGCAAAGCGTCCCCTCTTCCAAAACGGTCCGCTGGACTGCTTTTGGAATTCACCCCTTGAAAAGCGCTTCTAAGGCAAAGAGTTTCGCCCTCTGCGGAGGGCGAGCAGGGGTGACTCCCCACAGTGTGGGGAGATGTCACGAAGTGACAGAGGGGACGGGCTCGGTTAGGGTTGCCCCATGCACCCCACAAGCTTTTATGCCAAAGGCATGCACAGCAGAAAAAACTTGACCAAAACTTTTACATTGTTCTCCGCATAATGAAAAGACTTTTTCGACAAACTGTTATATACATATGTATATATAATTTTTGGAGGTACACCATGAACAACCCATTCAAACCAGCTGATATCCTTATTCCAAAGGAATCAACAGATATGACAAAATGGTCGGTTATTGCATGTGACCAGTATACCAGCGAAAGAGAATACTGGGAGGAAACGGAAAAAAATGTCGGTGACAGTCCTTCTGCTCTCAGGCTCATTCTGCCGGAGATATTCCTTGAGGACAAGGATGCTGCGGACAGAATAAGCAGTATTCACAGCAATATGGAAAAATACCTTTCCGACGGTATATTCGATGAATATAAAAATTCTATGGTTTACATAGAGCGCATCCAGAGCAACGGCATTTTAAGAGCCGGTATTCTCGGCATGATAGACCTTGAAGAATACGACTTTTCAAAGGGCAGCAGCTCACAGGTCCGTGCCACAGAAGCCACTGTTATCGAGCGTATTCCCCCCAGAATAAAAATAAGGGACGGCGCACCCCTTGAGCTTCCCCACATCATGATACTTATCGATGATGAAAATGATTCCGTTATCGGTCCCCTTGCATCACAAAAGGACAGTCTGAAAAAGCTTTACGATTTTGAGCTTATGCAGGGAGGAGGCAGCATCAGCGGTTATCTTATCAGTGATGACAGAACTGCCGCTGTAACTGAAAGGCTGGAGCTTCTGGGGGACAGTGATAAATTTGAGAAAAAGTACGGCACAAAGGATCTGCTGCTTTATGCAATGGGGGACGGAAACCACTCCCTTGCCACTGCAAAGGAATATTACGAACAGCTGAAAAAAGCAAACCCGGGCAGGGATCTTTCCGGCCATCCGGCAAGATATGCTCTTGCTGAGATAGTAAATCTCCATAGTCCGGCACTTGAATTTGAAGCGATACACAGGATAATTACCGACACTGATACGGATAAGATAATGTCGGAAATGACAAAGGAGCTTGAGTTATCTGATAAACCGTCGGGGCAGTCCTTTACTGTCATTCTGGACGGAACGGAAAAAGCCTTCTATATCCACAATCAGACTTCAAACCTTACTGTAGGAAGCTTACAGAAATTCCTTGACAGATATCTTTCTGAAAACAGCGGAAAGATAGACTACATTCACGGTACTGAAACGGTGAAACGTCTTGCAGGGCAGAAAAATTCCATCGGCTTCATTCTTCCGGATATGGAAAAATCCCAGCTGTTCCCTACCGTCATCCGGGACGGCGCACTTCCGAGAAAGACCTTTTCTATGGGACATGCACAGGATAAGAGATATTATATTGAATGCCGGAAAATAATATAATTACATAAAAAATAAGACACCCCGGCGTGAGCCGGGGTATCAGTTTGTAGAAAAAGTTCATTTTCAGGTATTCGGGCGACCATTGCTCGCCTGTTCTATAATTTTTCTTTTATTATATTCTTATGTAACCTGGGTGATTGGGTCTTAAGTTGACTTTGCAATTATGAGTTTACCTTGCAGCAGTCAGGCATGCCCTTTTACTGGGTGAGTTTTAGTTCAGAAACAATTCCCTGTTAATTTTTCTTTAATCAATTTTTCTTTTTAAAGAAAAATTGTGCATTTCTTTGGTTCGTTTCTTTGTGCATACAAAGAAATGAACAAAAAACAAATTTTCTTTTCTTACTTTCTTTACTTGTGCAATTTTTTCTTCCGCTTACAGCGGCTAAAACATGTCTTGATACTTTTTCCTGATAATTATACTAAACTATATCAATTTTCTTTTCCCTTACTTTC
>JBJEQU010000113.1:0-4060 GCA_051881935.1 Porcipelethomonas sp.
TGCTTGAAATCTACAAGGGTTTCTTTTTAAAGCATTGTTCAATTTTCAAGATACCGTTTAGCTTCAATTTGAAGCTTATTTATTATACCACATTTTCAGAAGCTTGTCAAGTACTTTTTCAAATTTCTTTTTCAAACTTTTTTTCTGTGGCTTGTTGTTTACCAACAGCTCTATTATTATACTACTTTCTCTCCGATTTGTCAAGTACTTTTTTCAGATTATATCTTCTCCCGAAGTGTTATCCTACTTTTTACCTACCTCATCTTCCGAAAGCTTTATTATTATATCACCTTTTTCAGTGTTTGTCAACAACTTTTTTTATTTTTTCCTTTTTGACCAATAATTATTTATAAAACAGTGCTGTTTTCACAAATATGTAAAAAATTCGCTATATTCCGCCATAACTTTACTTTTCTCATCATTAAAATCAGAAGAAGACCAAAGCTTACGCTTCGGCCTCCCCCTTAACCTTTTCAATTTTTCGTGCCTTAATTTTCGAGATCCAGTTATCCTCAGTAAGAAGAACTGTAAACTCTATGTCGCCATAAACGACACTTGGCGCTTCATCCTCCTCAGGTATACGTCCAAGAAGGTCAACAACAAATGCGCTCATGGTATCATAATTATGTTCCTCCGGCATGACAAGTCCAAGTTCTTCCTCCACATCCTCCGGTCTGGTATCTCCGGAAATCGTATAAACATTCTTATCTATGCATACTATTTCCGCTTTTTCATCATCATATTCATCCTGGATATTTCCGACAATTTCCTCAAGGATATCCTCCATGCTGACCAGTCCTGCCGTGCCGCCGTATTCATCCACCACAATAGCACACTGTGCCTTTTCCTTTGTCAGTGTTTCAAATGCATCACTGCACATACATGTTTCCGGGACATAGATAGCCTTCCTCATAAACTGACGGATAGTAAAATCCTCCGAGCGCTCACATCCCACCAGACACAGCAGATCCTTTACATAAATAATTCCGATTATATTGTCAACAGTTTCCTCATAGACAGGTATTCTCGAGTAGCCCTCATTTATGGCAAGATAAACGATATCCCCTATTTTTGAATTCACCTCAATAGCCACAATATCCTTACGGTGGGTCATAACGTCCGAAACATCGACATCCCCGAATTCAAATATATTGTTAATCATCTCACGCTGGTTTTCTTCTATTACACCGGTTTCGTTGCCGGCATCAACCATCATTCGTATCTCCTCTTCCGTTACCGCCTCCTCCTTGGCAGAAACAGAAACGCCGAATGGCTTGCATATAACCGCTGTTATTCCATACGCCAGCAGGCTCAGCGGGGACAGTATAGTAATATAAATTTTTACTGGGACTGCCACAGCCGCAGCAAATTTTTCAGTATTTTTCTTCGCCAGCTTTTTGGGGAGAATCTCTGTCAATGCAGTCGTAACAACAATACCTGCAAGCAATATCAATATGGTCCTTATTATGTATTTCGGATTTGTTGTAAACGCCATTCCCTCCGTTATAAATGTGTCCAGCAGCAGAATGGATATACCGATAAGCATATTCATTCCGATACGTCCGATTGAAAATGATGTAATAAGCCTGGAGGGTGATTCTATAAGCTCTAAAAGCCGTTTATATTTCTTTTCCTTTTCGGCGAGATTTTTAACCTTTGCGTCATTGGATTCTATTACAGCACATTCACAGGCTGTAAAAAATCCTTTAACCAGTATCAATAACACCAGAATAACAACAATAATTTTTATAATTTGACTCCCGTCTGCGTCCATTACTTTTTCTCCTTTTTATGTAATCAATATAAGTATATAGGATTTAAAGCAGTTTGTCAACACTATTTTTCAAATATAAGCTGTTATTTGATAGTTATTCTCTCATATAATATGTTGCTTGACTTCTAATTTTTACCATGATATAATTATACACATCGTTATTATAAAATCAGAAGGTGTATCATCATGAGTATATTTCAGGAACTTAAGAACAATTTTGTAAACGGATGGCTCAAAGAGGATCCAAGGATCGTTATCGCCTCACTTCTCGGAATTCTGACCGTTATATCTCTATTTATCGCTCTCAGATATCACTGTAAAAAAATAAAAAAGTTAAAGCAAACGGCAATAAAGAACGGAACTGTAATTACTGCAGTACTTAAGAGCAAATATCATTATCACGGCAGGGACAGGAAGCAGTCTTACAGCGGGAGATATAAATATACAGTTGACGGCATAGAAAGAGAATATTCCATACGCATTGAGAATCCTGTGCCCGATACCATTGAACTTTATCCCAAAAACAGCCGTATGACAAAATTTTTCTCTGATTACGACAGAACGTCCAACGCAGATGCCGCCTTTAACATACTTGCCGGGATCGCAGTTTGCGTAATTACACTTTTGGCAACCGGATATATTTCTATATAAATCAAAGGGAAAGCACTCGCTTTCCCTCTAATTTTTATATATTATTATTTTCCACCCGTTGCCAGGAATTTTGCAATTGCCGCAGCGTCACGAACGTTTATTGTTCCGTCCTCGTTAAAATCAGCAGCAATTGTAAGCTCATTTGCCTTACCCTGTGCAAGCTTCTGTGCGATAAATGCAGCGTCACGGACATTTACCTTACCGTCAATATTTGCATCTCCCAGAATGTAATCCTTCAGCGACTCCAGATCATCCCATTCACAGATAAACGCAAAGGTCTGGATACTTACAGCATCACCCTTGCTGTTATTTCCGCTCGCCTCGTTTGCACAGTCGTTCCACTTGCCCATGTAAGCTGTCCAGCTCTCATACTGAATATCCTTGTTTGTAAATCGGATATAGTATTCCTCTGACTGATGGTAATCCGGCTGATTTACATCCCAGTTTGTATACTCAAACGGCGTTCCATCCACCCACATCCATGTATCGGGATCCTCCTTGGTGCAATATCCGCCTATCCAGAAGTTTTCGGCATCTGTACATGCCTTTGCAACGCTTTCAACAACTTCCTGCTCCTCAGCATCTGCTACAGTGGCAAGATGTCCGCCCATCAGTTCACAGTATTCCTTGGCGTATATCCAGGAAATGGAGTTGTTGAAAACCATATAATAATGTCCGTTATACTCAACCGCCCCGGAAGGAACTCCTTCTGCGGATTCCTTGACACCGGTATAGTCAAGAAAATTTTTATACCATGTATTTATAAGCTCGATCTCTGTGCTGAAAGCAATGGCATCGTTTGCAGCATCATTAGCTACACTAATCGTTTCCGCAGAATTATATGAAGTAAGTATATATTCACTTGTTTTTACAGAAGAATATTCCTGATAAGCCACATAATTTGTAAATGCCGAATGGAAATCTTCAGCCGCTTCACTTCCGGACGCTGAATCATAAATTCCACGTAAATCAATGACAGCCTGTTTTGCATACTCATTTACGCTGTACTGCAGGAGTACACGCATATCTCTGAGCGCTGGCTCCTCAGCACTGAATATAAGATCCAGCCCGGCATCAGCGGAAGTAACAGCTGCTACTGCGGAAACCTCTGATTTCACACTCTCCCATGCACTGTTTACAGCATAATTTACAATTTTTTCATTGCCCACATTAAGACTGATACTGGCATATGATTTTTCCATTGCCTCAGCAAAGCTGTCGGCCGCATTGCAGAAATCCTCATTTCCGGCTGCCGCATTCTTCATAGCAAGGAGAAGATCCACCTTGTCCTGGTTCAACTCTTCGAGAGCGAGGGCTGATGAGAGAATATCATAATAGGAGGACGCTTCATCTGTGTTTTTGGATATATTTCCAAGTGCGTTTGTATAAGCTGTGAGTTTATTTTCATAGTTAAGCTTTTTAAGAGCTGCTGCTGCTTTTTCATTATCTGCCGAAGCAGTGCTTTCAATCAAATCAAGAGCGTCTTCCTCCGAATCCGCTGCACCTGCCTTTACAAGGTCTTTAAGGATCTGTGCCCTGAACTTATCTTTCTTGCCTGCAAATGATTCCTCGTTATATTCTGAAGCTGATGTATCTTCATTTTCAAAAGTAAAGTAATCGGCAAGCAGAATTTCA
>JBJEQU010000114.1:0-4056 GCA_051881935.1 Porcipelethomonas sp.
CGGAAGAGTACGTCAGGAATTCAAGGTGCCCTTTGAACGTCCGAGGAACAGAGCCGAACTGATTCAGACTAAGGAATACAGCCGTTTCCGTAATGAACTTATGTCTATATTCTATAATGATGTTGCTATGAAAATCGGAGGAAGCGAGGTCGTATTATAATGACGTGGAAAAACAGGGTCATATCCCTGCCGAATATATTTTTTGTTATCTTTATGCTGATACAGCTTTTGCCTGACAAATTATCTTCTGACACACATACTGCCTATTCTGTAGGATTTGTTCTGATCCTTGAGGTACTTGTCATCGCAGTTTCCATATTTGTTAAAAACAAGGTTACGCTCCACCTGTTTCAGGATATTATGGGCTTCATATATGGTTTCCTGATCCTGTGGACCCTTGCCACCGCAAAATTCAATCTTCTTAAAGAAGCACTGTTTCCGGCACCGGGAACTGTATTTGCACAGTTTATTGAGGATATTGACAAAATTGCAGTGAATGTACAGAGCTCTCTGGGAATTATAATTCAGGGTTATCTGCTGGCAGCGGTTGTTGCAATACCGCTGGGATTGTTTCTGGGATGGAATGTCCGCCTTGGAAGTGCGGCAACATACGTTTCAAAGTTTCTGGGTGCTATACCTCCTATAGTATATATTCCTTATGGTATTGCCCTGCTTCCCACATTCCGTTCCGTATCGGTTTTTGTTATTTTTCTTGCTACCTTCTGGCCGGTCCTGGCAAGTACAATGAGCGGCGTTCTGAATGTAGAGCAGAAGGTCATCGATTCCGCAAAGGTACTGAATGTAAAACCGCTGACCATGCTGTTTTCGGTAATGCTGCCTGCTTCACTGCCGCAGATTTTTATAGGCTGCAATCAGGGTCTGAGCGTTTCGTTTATCCTCCTGACATCCGCTGAGATGATCGGCGCAAGAGACGGTATGGGATATTATGTAAAGAATTATTCCGACCTGGGGGATTATACAAGGACTATTGTAGGTCTTATCGTTATAGGTATCGTTGTAACATTTATTGCATTTTTGTTCAGCAAGCTTCAGAAGTTCCTGCTCAGATGGAAAAGATAGTACATAAGTTGATATATTAAAAACACGCTGTCGTCGTTTTGATGACAGCGTGTTTTTGTTCAGGCAATTACCAGATTATACTAAAAGTATAATCTGAAACTGTAAAAATTTGTATGGATCTTAGAAAGCTTTTCATTACCGCTTGACAATTGCTGATTATGGGTGTATACTATGATATAGTTCACAATGTGAACTACTTTACACAAAAAAAAAGGGGGTATTCATTATGGAAGACCGGGAATGGATCGGAATGATGAAAAAAGCTCATGAGATACGGCTTTTTGCCAGCTCTCAGGTAAAACGGATAAAAAAAGACGGCGCCATCTCCGCACAGGAGCTTGACGTTCTGTCAAGAATCGTATTGTCCGATAAAAAGCTGACTCCTCTTGAACTGACTGTACTGACAGGACTCAGCAAATCCGCAGTCAGCCGGCTTATTGACCGCCTTGAACGGAAGGAGCTGCTGCACAAGCAGTATAATACCAGTGACAGGAGGAGTTATATGCTTATCTGTACTGACAAGGGTTCACAGGAGCTGGAGCAGACCTATAAGTATTATCTTGAACCTATCTATCAGCTTCGGAAGGTGCTCGGCGATGAGGAATTTGAAGCTTTGATGACACACATAAGCCATGCAAATCAGATGATGAAAGAAACGGGAGGCAACTTATGAAATTTTATCAGGAACTTCAGCTGAATCAGGCAGGGTCGAAATCCTATATTGCCAGCTTTGACAGCAAAAAAGACAAACTGAAACATATCGTCATTTATTTATTTAAAATAGCCCTTGTAGTTTCCTTCTGCCTTGCATTTGTCACTTTATTTTCTGCAGTTTTCGGACAGGAGAACAGCATTGCCGGTGTTGTAGTGCTGCTTTGCATACTGACATTCCGGTTTTCAGATCTGGGATTCAAAAATTCTCAGAGCGTTTTCGGAATTTACCTGATCTATGGCATACTTGCAGTCGGTCCGAAATTAGCAAACCTTGCCCCGACCGGCTGGTCATTCTGCATAAATCTCTTATGCATAGTATTTCTGGCACTGCTGGGATGTCATAATATAATTTTATTTAACCACTCGACTTTTATACTTTCCTATCTGCTGCTGTCCGGATATGATGTCAGCGGAAAGGCATATCAGATGCGCCTTATAGGTCTTCTCGCGGGAGCTGTTTTGACATCATCCGTACTCTATTTCAAGCACCGCAATGTGCAGTACAAGCGTGGTTTCAAGGATCTTTTCAAAGAATTCCGTCTTTCCTCATCCCGTACAAGGTGGCAGATATGCCTTGCAGCCGGTATCTCCAGTGCAATGCTGATTGCTTCTCTTCTGGGAGTCCGGAGAGTATACTGGACAGGTATAGCGGCAATGTCTGTTCTAATACCGTTCCGCAGGGACATCACATATCGTACTGGTTACCGCTGCATAGGAAATCTGCTGGGAGGCGGGCTGTTTGTCATTGCCTGTCTTGTGCTGCCGGAGAGTGCACATTCGATCCTTGGAATAATCGGAGGAATCGGAACAGGCTTTTCAGCAAGCTATGTTTGGCAGACAGCTTTTAATGCATTCAGCGCAATTACCGTTGCAGTACCGCTGTTCGGTCTTGCTGACGCAGTTATTCTGCGTATTATCAGCAATATATCAGGAGCTGTTTATATGTGGCTGTTCAGTAAGGTCTTTGATCCGTTGCTTGTTTTTTTCAATAACCAGTTTGAAAAAGTATGCGCTGTATGCAGGAACTATACTTCTGAAAAGAAATCTTATTCTTCCATGTGATGCCCGGGAGCATACCCTGACTGATTCGGGTCACAGGCAATATTTCTTTAACAGAGATACCCCTCTGCAGCAGTTCACAACGAACCGGCAGAGGGGTATTGTATTTTTATAAGCTCACTGTTTTTTTCTGATTATCAGCAATTTGTTTGTATTCTTCTGGAATTCATATTCTGTTTTTGCAATGGTGACATCATATTCTTTTCTGAAATACTCAATGACATCGGATATCAGGTCAGTTTCATTTGCATCCAGATCTGCCAGCGGAAAGATTCTTATCTCTTTGCAGACCCTGAGCATTTCCGTTATGGCTCTGATATGGAAATCATATCCCAGGGCGGTATACATCAGCAGAAAGTGGGAACTCAGTCCTATATCAAAGGAATTATCGCCCCAGGGCAGTCTGTCCGGCAGTTCATGATATATGTATCTTTTTTCGGACAGGCCCTGCTCATAATCTTCTAAAAACAGCTTCATAGCAGACATCCTGATTTGCTCAAGCTCATCAGGATTCCTGATCTTTGTCCAGATATAGTTTTCTGTATTTTCCCTCATCTGCTGCATAACAGTGACCCGGACTTTTTCTATCCTCTTTTCAAGGTCTTCCTTTGAAAACTGATATATCGGGTCAAAGGATGTTACGGAATGACCCTGCCCTGCAGCTTCACAGTTGAAGCTTGCAGGGCCGTCGCCGAAGCCTGCGATTTTCTTTTGCATGTCCTCTTCGGTCAAACGGAACATCATTTTGTATTCTGCCATATTTCGTCCCCACGGGACAACACTGTCCAGCTTAAATGCCATTGTATTTCCCCTTTGAAAATGAATGTGATTTGTTTCTTCTTCTCTCTTCCGGTATCCAGAGGAAAATCCGGAACAGGAAATTTATTCATCAATCTGTCCGGAAATTTCCAGACTACGGTTATATTCCTCCATGGTGCAGCCGGTCATTGAAAGAGCTTCCTCAAGGGAGCAGCCTGTATTCTTCATGATAGTCTTTATAAGCTTTACACGGTTTGACGCTTCGCCTCTGGCTTTTCCAAATGCTTCTCCCTCGGCTCTGCCTTCGGCTCTGCCCTCGGCTCTGCCCCTGGCTTCACGTTCATCACCGTAATTTCTTACTGCTTCACACATATGTCTCACTCCTTCTTCGGTATCCAGAGGAAAATCCGGAACAGGAAATTTATTCATCAATCTGTCCGGAAA
>JBJEQU010000115.1:0-4052 GCA_051881935.1 Porcipelethomonas sp.
AACTCCAAAGCTTTTGCCTGCCCAGATAACGATTGACGAAAGGAGAATGATAGTTCCGGCTTTCTTTATAAATGAGAATCCTCTTTCCCACATAGAACGGAGAATGTTCATAACTGTAGGCATATGATAAGCGGGGAGTTCCATAACAAATGGTGCCGGATCACCTGAAAACATCTTTGTTTTCTTGAGGATAATTCCCGAAATAATGATTGCGGCAATTCCTATAAAGTAAGCACTTGGTGCGACCCACCATGCACCGCCGAACAGTGCAGAGGCGATAAGGGCAATAATAGGCAGCTTTGCTCCGCAGGGGATAAATGTTGTTGTTGTAATAGTCATTCTGCGGTCACGTTCATTCTCAATGGTCCTTGACGCCATTATTCCCGGTACACCGCAGCCTGTACCAATAAGCATCGGGATAAAGGATTTTCCTGAAAGTCCAAATTTTCTGAAAATTCTGTCCATGACGAATGCAATTCGTGCCATATAGCCGCATGATTCAAGGAACGCAAGGAAAATAAACAGAACAAGCATCTGTGGAACAAATCCGAGGACTGCACCGACACCGCCAACGATACCATCAAGTATCAGGCTGTTAAGCCATTCCGCAGAACCGATAGCATTGAGTCCATTTTCAACAAGTACCGGAATGCCCGGAACCCACACGCCGTACTCGGAGGTATCCGGTGCTTCCTCCATTGCAGCATCTACAGTTTCGGAAATATCAAATCCTGCCTCAGCAATGGATTCAGCATATGTGCCATACTCCTCATCGAAGCCGCCGAAGTCCTCTTCTTCAATCGCAGCAAGTATTTCCTCTGCTCCGACAACATCAGAATCCTTCGCTGCCTCAAGATTAGCAATAACCTCGTCTGTCCATATATTCTCTGCAGCGTAATCTATAACTTCCTCTTCATACTGCGAACTGCCTATTCCGAATAAATGCCATCCGTCCCCGAAGAGACCGTCATTAGTCCAGTCAGTTACCCATGTTCCTACAGTCGAAACAGAAATATAATACACAAGGAACATTACAACGGCAAATATCGGAAGAGCAAGCCAGCGGTTTGTAACAATTTTATCAATTTTGTCTGACGTCGTGATCTTCCCGCTGTTCTTTTTCTTATAACACGATTTAATTACATCTGCAATGTAAATATATCTCTCATTGGTAATAATGCTTTCAGCATCATCATCAAGTTCGTCCTCTACGGATTTAATGTCATTTTCGATATGCTCAAGAGTTTCAGGAGGGATATTCATCTGCTGCAGTGCTTTCTCGTCCCGCTCAAATATTTTCACTGCATACCAACGCTGCTGTTCCTCAGGCATATTATGCACTGCGGCTTCTTCAATATGTGCGATAGCGTGTTCAACTGTTCCTGAAAAGCAATGCATCGGAACAGTATGTTCACCTTCAGCGGCTTCAATTGCAGCTTTGGATGCAGCGGAGATACCTTCATTTTTCAATGCGGATATTTCCACCACTTTACAGCCAAGTCTCCGTGAAAGCTCAGCAATATTGATCTTATCGTTATTTTTTCTTACGATATCCATCATATTTACAGCACATACAACAGGGATACCTGTTTCAATAAGCTGCGTAGTAAGGTAGAGATTTCGCTCAAGGTTTGAACCATCTATTATATTAAGTATAACATCCGGACGTTCTCCGAGAAGATAGTTTCTCGCAACAATTTCCTCCGGAGTGTAAGGGGAGAGGGAGTAAATTCCGGGAAGGTCAGTCACTGTAACTCCCTTATACCCTTTAAGTTTACCTGACTTTTTTTCAACAGTTACTCCGGGCCAGTTACCGACAAACTGATTTGAACCGGTCAGAGCGTTGAATAATGTCGTCTTTCCCGTATTGGGATTTCCGGCAAGTGCAATTCTTATGTTCATATAAATTTTCCTTTCGTTTAGTTAGTTTTGGCTAATCCATGCAGAAAAATTGTTATTATTCTTCAATTTCAATCATTTCCGCATCAACCTTTCTTAGAGAAAGCTCATATCCGCGTACAGTTATTTCAACCGGATCTCCAAGGGGAGCAACCTTTCGGATGTAAACGGAGGTACCTTTGGTAATACCCATATCCATGATACGTCTTTTGACAGCACCCTTACCGTTCAACTTCTTAATTGTCACTGTACTCCCGATCTTTGCATTTTTAAGAGTCATATTAATCTCCATTCTGCCGCCCTTAGTTCAAATATAAAGAATATAAATATGTACGAAAACCTCCTAAGCGGCAATCGGAGATTATCGGTATGAATGTCAGTTACCACTGTGGCAGTGAACAGAGCACTATTTTATGTTACCAGAGTGTTTTTTCACATTCGTACACAGGAAAAATGCATCAGACCATTATTTTCTGAGCCATCTCCTGACTTATTGCAACTCTCGTTTCTTTGACATTTACAATCAGATTTCCGCCAAGCTGCGAAATGACAGTAACATTTCCGCCCACAACAAAGCCAAGATTTTCAAGATGTTTTCTGACATCTGTTCTACCGCCAAGCTTTCTGATTGTATGAATTTCCCCGGTATTTGCCAGATTCAGCGGCATCATAATCATTCCTCCCTGCGTGTTAGACTGAGCTAACTGCTGTTCACTGTTTTGCGGTTAGTATAAACTAACCACATCCGTTAATGATTATACTTCATTGTGTCATGTTTGTCAAGATAATCATATCACAGACAGCAAAATTTCGTGAAAAGGCATAATTGGTTAGTTGAAGCTAACACAATATTTTGTATACATTTTACATGTAGTACCATATATGGAAAATAATTCTTGATACCGGTATACTATATTAGCTTCGGTTACAGTGAATAGTAAAAAATGCTCCCGGTTTAAAAAACGGGAGCATTTCCTGAAAAGAAAACATATTCAGAATGTAACAATAAAACTTGTTATGTTATCTCTGTTTATTACACTTATAGACCCTTTATGGCTTTCGACAATAGTTTTTGCAATATTAAGTCCAAGCCCTGAACCCCCCGTTTTACGATTCCTTGAATCTTCGACCCTATAGAATCTGTCAAACAGTTTATCAAGCTGTTCCTGAGGAATATCTTCACTGGTATTTGATATTGTCATGCATACAGAGGACTGCTTTGTCCGTTTAAGCAACACCTTGATAGTACCATTATTCAATGAATATTTCAGGGCATTATCCATAAGGATATTAACAACCTGTTTTATTTTATCCTCATCACCCATAATTTCAATATTATCATCTATTTCTGTGATAAGGGTCTTTTTATTTTCAAATACAAGAGGTTCATACTGCAGACAGATGCTTGAAACAAGATTGCTCAGATCTATTCTGCTGTTTATTACTTCGACCTTGTTGGCGTCATATTTGGCAATACAGAGGAGATTATTTACAAGCTTTGACATACGGATGGTTTCATTTTTTATATAGTTCAGCCATTTTGACTGATTTTCTACTGAATCTTCAGGATTTGAAAGGACAACATCAGTATTCGTTGAAATAACCGTCAGCGGAGTTTTAAGCTCATGTGAAGCATTTGCGATAAATTCCTTTTGCTGTGTCCAGGCCTTCTCAACGGGCTTTATAGTCCAGTTGGAAAGAACAAGGCTTATAAAAAATATGAGTATAAGTCCTGCCCCGGCAATGATTATAAATGTGATCATAAGACGGTTAATTGTATTTGTTTCCAGTGTCCTGTCGAGCATTACTACGGAATAATTCATCTTAGGGGGATTATACCGGAACATATACCGGTATTTATTATCTCCTATATTTATTTTTCCTCGTTCTTCATTATTATTGTAGATAGTCTTGACAGCTTCCTTGACATCTTCTTCATCTTCACAAGTGCAATATTGGTATATATTTTCCTCAAGTGAATTTATATCATTGAACTCAACATAAACATATGAGCGCTTGACCTTCCCTTTGAAAGGATCCGGTTCAATATCACCTATTTTTTTATCATCCGGAACCATTCTGGTTTTGTCCGGTTCAGCAGCTGATGACGAATCTGAAACGGCAGTTGATTTGGTTACTGTAGTTTTTTTGCT
>JBJEQU010000116.1:0-4032 GCA_051881935.1 Porcipelethomonas sp.
CGGTATCGTTGAAATCATTTATCATCAAATCATATTCAGCTTTCGGAACGAGTACAACGTCCCTAACCAATAATGAATTCTTAGCAGTAATCTGATATAATATGTATAAAAGTCTGTCAAACAGAAGCTTAGCTTCATATTCAGAAAAAATATCAACTTGATAATCCATATTGAGCGTGAGTGCAGCACTGTCATCTCTGTCATCAATATGAAGCGACAGCGGTATTTCACTATAACCGTTATGCAGCCATTCGGTAGAATAATTTATATTTGCAGAGCTATCCACACGTGCATTCTGATAGCTCACCATTACGTCATATAAATTCCCGTAGAAATCATGCTTTTCTCTGACCATTTTCAGTATTTCCGAATATGGGAATTTCTGATGCCTGAACATTTCACGATGAGCGTAAGATATTTTCTCGCAAAGAGAGTGAATTGTATCACTATCCGACACATTAACTCCAAGCGGCATTGTGGAAATAAACATTCCCGCAATTTCCTTTTCATGATGTGTAGAACGATTTAAGACGGGAACGCCTATAATAATGTCATTTCCTTGCTCATTGATCCTATGTAAATAAACGAATATTGCTGCTTCAAATAATACTGCAAGAGAACAGCTATTATCTGAACACCATTTTTTCAGATCGGCAGATGTATTTTTGTCAAGAATATTTGTAATTCTTTTTGCTTTTGCTGTTTTGCTTTCTTCGCAGCAGGGCTTTATTTTTGTCAGTTCGGGCTTGGATATGAATCTGTTGTTCCAATAATCGCTATCCTTGACAAATTTTTGTGAATTCATATATTTTTCTTCACTCTGAACATAGTCAAGGTATGAAATGTTATTATCAATGATATCTTGTCCATCACGGAGCAGGGAATAGTTCTCCATAACACTTCGGCAAAATATACTGAGAGTCCATGCATCGGATATAAGGTGACTGAAACAAGGATAAACACCGCTTTTCTCAGGCGTAACAAATATATAGAAGCGATACATTGGTGAATCGGTCATACAAAACGGTGTAAGACTGTCAGATATGAAATAATCCCTTGCTTCATTAATGCTTCCAAATGATTTTACAGGAATATTTATGTATTCATATTCTGTTACATACTGATAAACGTCCTTGCCTTTTTCTGCAAAATGCAAGCGTATTCCGTTTTGTTCTTTCACAAATACATTTACCGCTTTTTCCAACATATCTGTATCAAGCAGCTTGTCAAACGTAAGCATACCGCTTACATTGGAAATGCTGCTGTCTGAATAAAACTTCTGTAAATTCCAGATATTTTTCTGAGGAGTTGTTAATGAATACATTATATTTACACTCTTTTCTGCAATAATAGTTATAATAAAAATCTTTATCTTAATCTTTCGCAAATTAGGATAATTTATGAAAGAACTTGCATAAAGGGCGAAAATATGTTGCTTGCCGATTTAACTGACCAAAACTTTGACGGCTGAAAATATTTTTACGGCATTTTCAGAAGTTCCATACACTGACGCTTCCTTTCAAGAGAAGAATGAACATAGCAATTCAAAGTGATCTCGACCGACGAATGTCCTAAGATTGCCGACAGGGTTTTGGTATCGAAGCCCACCGCTATGCAATTTGTTGCAAACGTATGGCGAAGTATATGGAAATTGACAGACGGCAAATTTGCTTTTTTTAAAAGACTTTTAAATCGGTACTGCATTGTACGGGGCTCAATATAGTTCTCTTTTCCCGACAACACATAACAATTATTGTGACTTTTAAACCGAAGAAGAAGTTCCGACAAAAAATCGGGAATGGGAATTGTTCTTCGAGAAGATTTGCTTTTAGGCGTCAAGAGAATTACTTTTGTTGAGGGACCTCTGTCTGTATTTTTAATTCGCTGAAGAGTACCGTTGATATTAATGACATTATTGTTAAAATCAATATCAGACCATTTTAAGGCACACAGCTCTCCTATTCTCAGACCGCAGTAAAGGCTGATAAGAACTCCAAGCTTTGAGTTATCAATATTATCGGTCAGGGCACTTGTCAAAGCAGATACAGCGTCAGAATTTAATGACGGCTTATCTTCTTTATAAGCCGGTTTAGGATATGATACGTTTTCTGCGGCATTGATATATCCATACTGTTTGTGTGCATATTTGCAGACAGTTTTGATCAATGATAAAATATCAGACGCATATTTTGCAGAAAGTCCGCTTTTGTTCTTTCCTCGTCCTTCTGTTATCAAATAATACAGAAAATCATTGATTTTTTCAGCCGTCAGATCCTCATATTTTATTCCGCCTAAAAATGGGAATATATGCTTCTCCATTTTCATTTTATAATTTACATAAGTGGATTCCTTTACTTTATGACGAATTGCCAAAAGCCAGTTGGTAAATAATTCAGTAACAGTTAGTCTGCATGAAGTTGATTGAATCTCTAGCAGGCTTTTAGCTGCGGAAAGACGCTGTTTGACGTCAGCATAGCATTTCCCATATATTGAGATGTACTTTGCGGTTCCATCCTGCTTATATCCGGATTTATACCGTCCTTCCCATCTTCCGTCTTTACGCTTGTAAATATTTTCTCCTCGCTTAGACATATTGTCTACCTCCAAATACCAGAATACTGACGGCTATAATCTCCTAAAATAGCCGATAATGAGCACAAGGCTAAAATTATGGTAAGCTTTGTTAGTAAAATAGTCGATTTTATCGGCTGAATATTGACAAAAAGCACAAAAAGTGATATTATAATCTTATCATATAGGATAATTTGACGTTTCGCAAATTATCCTAATTTGCGAAAAAGCTTCTGTGCGTACTACAATAGTAGTGCGCTCTTTTTTGTGTGGGATATATCCCAATTATATCACATTATCTGCTGATTTGCGATATATCCCACACATTTTATGCAAAATTTCGGTAAAATATCCTTATGGGATATATCGCAATGCGGAGGTTTTGTATATGAATGCCAAAGAAGCTGTAGCAAAAAGAATTATTGACTTGTGCAATCAAAATAATATTGCCGTGAATACACTGGCTAACAGATCGGGAGTTTCTCCGTCAACCGTTTACAGTATGCTTAATGAAAAAAGCCAAAACCCCGGCATAGTTTCTTTGCAGAAAATATGTGATGGTCTTGGCATTACTCTAAGGGATTTTTTTAATTCCGATACTTTTGATGATATTGAACAGGAAATAAAATAATTTTATGGAGGATATTGCAATGCTGGAAAATGCTTTATTATCATATGTGAATATAAAAAATCACATTTTTGATAATGCAGATTTTAATTTTGATAATGAATATGAGTTTCATCTGCATATTGATAAAAGCACTTATCCTCATTATAAATACAGATTATTCGTTGAAACAAAAGACACTGTCCCGATTCCCAATGGTTTCTGGGGAAAAAACATTACATCTTTAAATGTAATTTTAGGAAAAAATGGTGCCGGAAAAACATCCTTTTTTAGATTCATGGTAAATAATCTTATTTCATCAACAGCTATGAATGGTGAAGGAATGATATATATCATTAGATGTAACGATACACTTTTATATTTTTCAAATATAAGAGATGATTGTTTATCATTTGATAATACTACTACCCTCGGTATAAATCTTGTTGATGGAAAAAACTACATTAGTGAAATAAGGAGAAAAAATGAAATCTGGGGATTATATGATAATAATTTCATATGGAAAAGCGTTATAATGTATTCCAATAGTATTGATTTGGAATATATAGAACCTAATAATGACATATGCGTAGATGCATCTATAAACTCACGAATTAATAGTGCAGTTAGAAATATAATTAAGACTTCTTTTTCTAGTTCTGCGTTAGAAAAAGAAATAATGAAACAGAATAATTTCAAAATTCTTGAACACTATGGTGCTTCCTATTTCACTACCTTTGCTCAAAGGTTAAATGTTACGTTACCTCATGCTATTCGATTTAAGATTGAAGAGCAAAAAAATTATCAATATAAGCAAATACTTGAAGATAATTATGCAAAAAGATTCTCTAATT
>JBJEQU010000117.1:0-4030 GCA_051881935.1 Porcipelethomonas sp.
CTTTATTTATGCTGAATATATTGTACTACCTGCAAGCCATTGGTTACTTATTCATCTAATGGATAGTATCACAAACAGTATCATAGGGTGGCTTACGGGTGAAAAAGTACGAATTTACGCCGTTTGAAAAAGTGCGTTTTTTATTCCCACTCCACTGTTCCCGGGGGCTTTGAGGTTATATCATAGACAACTCTGTTAACATGTTCCACCTCATTGGTAAGTCTGTTTGAGACTCTTGCGAGGATATCATAGGGTATCTTTGCCCAGTCGGCTGTCATAAAATCGTCTGTTGTAACGGCTCTTATAGCAATAAGGTGGTCATAGGTTCTGTGGTCACCCATAACTCCTACCGTACGCACATCAGGGAGTACGGCAAAAAACTGCGTAAGCTGGTCCTCGATGCCACTCTTTCTGATCTCGTCACGGAATACGGCGTCTGCTTCCTGTAAGACCTTTATTTTTTCCTCAGTGATCTCGCCCATGATCCTGACGCCAAGTCCAGGACCGGGGAACGGCTGACGCCATACAAGCTCCCTCGGAATGCCGAGCTTTTCGCCGACCTTTCTTACCTCATCCTTGAAAAGGTCGCCGAGGGGTTCTATAATGCCGTCAAAGTTTATGTCATCGGGCATTTTGACCATATTGTGATGTGTCTTGATAGTAGCAGTACTGCCCTTGCCGCTTTCATTTCCTCTGCCGCTTTCGATGCGGTCGGGGTAGATAGTGCCCTGAGCAAAAAATCCGCCGTCCGCTTCCTCACGGATCTTGTCCCAGAATACCTTGTAAAATTCAGTTCCTATAGTCTTGCGTTTTTCCTCAGGGTCGGTTATACCTCTGAGCTTTTCAATAAACTGCTTCTGACAGTTTACTCTTATAAAGTTCATGTCGAAAAGACGGGTAAAGGTTTCTTCTACAAAGTCACCTTCGTCCTTTCTCATAAGTCCCTGATCCACAAAGACGCAGGTAAGCTGTTTACCTACCGCACGGCTTAAAAGTCCTGCCGCAACAGAGGAGTCAACGCCGCCGGACAGACCCAGTACCACTTTTTTATCTCCGATCTTTTCACGGAGCATGGCAACTGTATTTTCGATAAAATCATCCATTACCCAGTCGCCCCTGCAGCCGCACACCTCGAAAAGAAAATTGCGGAGCATCTGTTTTCCGTATTCGCTGTGGGTCACTTCAGGGTGGAACTGAACGGCATAAAGCTTCCTTTCAGCGTTTTCCATTGCCGCACAGGGGCAGTCCTTTGTTGTGGCTGTTACTCTGAAATTATCAGGAGGTGTACTGATATAATCGGTATGGCTCATCCAGACTGTATTTTTTTCCGGAATATCCTTAAATACCGCAGAGCTTTTATCCGCAGTAATCTCTGTTTTTCCGTACTCCGAATTGATACATGTTGAAACAGTTCCCCCAAGGGTGTATGCCATAAGCTGACAGCCGTAGCAGATACCCAGGATCGGGATCCCAAGGTCGAAAATCTCCTTTGAAATATGGGGGGAGCTTTCGTCATATACGCTGTTGGGACCGCCGGTAAAAATAATGGCAGCCGGATTTAAATTTTTAAGTTCCTCAACGGGCGTCCTATAGCTTCTGACTTCGCAGTAAACTCCGCATTCACGCACTCTTCTTGCGATAAGCTGGTTATACTGTCCTCCGAAGTCGAGTACAATGCATAACTGATGCTTCATAAACAATCTCCATTCTGATTTTATACTGATACTTTAATTATGCCATTTTTTTACGAGAAATGCAACTGTTTTCAATAATTTTCTGAAATTTTACAATAATCTCCGGAACTTCAGGATCAGTGAAAATATCATGAAAAACAGGTAAGAACGATTTGAGCTGCTTCCTTAATTATGCGGTGTTGCCTTAAATACCCCATGCTTTGGAAAATTTGTCAGGCACGGAAATCACCTCTGTCGGTTACGATATTATAGCCGGCTGACTTTACACGGGTTTCAAGGCATTTTCTGCACTGTGCAGATTCGTCCCCGGTACAGATCTTGTTGTCATAGAGCGAATAAAGCTTTCTGAAACGGGTAGGGGAGAGGTTAGGCATTACGACATTTGCCCCGGCTTTTAGCCCCAGCTCACGCCCCTGAGGGTGAATAGTGCCCAGAGCGGTAGTGGACGGTATAAGTGCATGAGGATGAATAAGCCTTGTAAGGGCGACCATTACCAGTGTATCACGGAGAGTTCCGTTTTCAAAATCACAGAAAGGGGTGTCCTTCTGGGATATAAACGGACCGATACCAACCATTTCCGGCATCAGTTCCTTTATAAACATAAGATCCTTTACCAGATTTTCACGGGTCTGATAAGGCGAACCTACCATAAAGCCTGCACCGGTCTGATATCCGATTTTTTTCAGCAGTTTAAGACAGTTTATTCTGTTATCATAGGACATTTCTGCCGGATGCAGCCTGCGGTAATGCTCCGGATCAGCCGTTTCGTGGCGAAGGAGATATCTGTCTGCTCCAGCCTTAAAAAGCCGGCGGAAGCTTTCCTCTGACCGTTCACCCAGTGAAAGGGTAACGGCGCAGTCGGGGAATGCAGCCTTGATTTTTTTTATGAGTTCTTCAAGCAGCTCGTCACTGTAGAAGCTGTCCTCACCGCCCTGTATTACAAAGGTACGAAATCCGAGGTCGTAGCCGTCCTGACAGCAACTGAATATTTCCTCCGGGGACAGTCTGTATCTCCGGACGTTTTTATTGTCACGGCGTATTCCGCAGTATATGCAGTTGTTTTTGCAGTAATTGGAAATTTCCACAAGACCCCTTATAAATACGTCGGTACCGTAAATTTTACGTCTTACCCTGTCCGCAGCGTCAAAGAGGAGCTGATCTGATGAGCTGTCGCTTATTATCTTTAAAAGCTCATCCCCGGAGGCTGTATTGTCCTTTTCAAGTTTTTCAATAATTTTTTTAGTTTCCATGATTTTCCTCAATCTTATTCGCCGCTGTAGAACATTCTGTAGCGTTTTTCATTGTGTGAATAGCAGCTGAGAACAAGTCCGATTGCAATGTACATACTCAGGAGTGCTGTACCTCCTGCGCTGAAAAAGGGGAGTGGGATACCGATAACCGGCATTACCTTTAAAACCATCCCGATATTCATAAAGCAGTGGGTAAACAGCATAGCAAAGGTTCCCATGCATATAAGCTTTCCGAGAAGATCCATGGTTTTGCGGCTGTCGTTTAAGACCTTGATACAGATGTAGGCAAGGAGTACGATAGTCAGGATCGCTCCGACAAAGCCAAACGCCTGTCCGATGTGGGCAAAAATAAAGTCGTTGTGTATTTCCGGAACCTCCACGAAGCTGTCACTGAAAAGACCTTTTCCGAAAAGCTTGCCGGAGCCCAGTGCAGTAAGACCCAGATTCTGCTGATACTCAAGACCCATAGGATCAGTTCCGGGTTCGATGAGCACCATTATTCGCTTTTTGTGCAGCGACTGAAGCCCGTAGTTCCACAGCAGATAGAGAGCCGGAGGTGTTATAACAATGGAGGCAATAATATATTTAAATGAAAGACCGGCGGAAAACAGCATCATAACAAACATCATGACGAAGATAACTGCTGTTCCGTAGTCGCCCTGGAGAAAGACAATAGCCACAGGTACCGCACCATGAATTATAATAAACAGAAGGTGCAGGGGATGATTTATATTCTCCGAGTCCTTGTTGAGATGATAGGAAAAACTTAAAATAAATGCAAGCTTGAGAAACTCCGACGGCTGCATGGTAATAAATCCAAGATCCAGCCATGCCCTGTCGTCTGCACCTGATCTTTGCAGTCCGAGACTTGTAAAGGTCAGCGCCACAAGGGCAATTGCGGCAGGGACATAGATAAACCATAGCCTTGTAAAATGATGATAGTCCATGGAGGCTATAACAAGAGCTATAAATATACCCAGTACTGTGGAAACAAGCTGTATAATGTAATATCTTGCGGACAGGTCGCCGATTCCTGTATAGTACAGTGAATACAGGAGCAGGACGCTGAATACTGCGCATGCAGTT
>JBJEQU010000118.1:0-17817 GCA_051881935.1 Porcipelethomonas sp.
CCCCAGAACTTGCATGATGTTGTGCCTGCCGGAGCAGTATCAGGACATTCAACAGAATCAAGTGAGAGGTTTGTAACATCATCCTTGATACCGATTGTAAATCTCTTCTTTGTTTCGTTCTTGAATACAGCGATGATCTGTTCAGGAGTTGTATCCTTAGAACCAAGACCGTATCTGCCTGTAAATACGGGAATATTGTTGAACTTTGTATCCTTGAGGGCTGCAACAACGTCAAGGTAAAGCGGTTCGCCCAGTGAACCAGGTTCCTTTGTTCTGTCAAGAACTGAAATTCTCTTAACAGAATCCGGAATTGCTTCAACAAGCTTTTCAGCAACGAAAGGTCTGTAAAGTCTTACCTTAACAAGACCATACTTGCCGCCGTTAGCATTTAAGTAATCAATTGTTTCCTCAATAGTATCGTTTACGGAACCCATAGCTACGATAACATGCTCTGCATCAGCAGCGCCGTAGTAGTTAAAGAGCTTATAGTCTGTTCCGATCTTCTTGTTGACCTTGTCCATATATTCTTCAACGATACCCGGAATAGCGTCGTAATATGGGTTGCAGGCTTCTCTTGCCTGGAAGAAGATATCAGGGTTCTGAGCAGTACCTCTTAAAACAGGATGTTCAGGATTCAGTGCTTCGCTGCGGAAACGATCAACTGCTTCCATATTGATCATTGATTTAAGATCTTCATCATCCCATGTTTCGATCTTCTGGATCTCATGTGATGTTCTGAAACCGTCGAAGAAGTGAAGGAAAGGAACCCTTCCCTCAATTGTTGCAAGATGAGCAACAGCGCCGAGGTCCATAACTTCCTGAGGGTTGGATGAACAGAGCATTGCATAGCCTGTCTGACGGCATGCATAGATATCTGAGTGATCGCCGAAAATATTAAGTGCGTGTGAAGATACGCAGCGAGCTGAAACATGGATTACTGAAGGAATCAGTTCACCGGCAATCTTGTACATGTTAGGGATCATAAGAAGAAGTCCCTGTGATGCAGTGTATGTAGTTGTAAGAGCACCTGCTGAAAGTGAACCGTGAACGGCACCTGCAGCACCTGCTTCAGACTGCATTTCTACAACCTGTACAGGCTGTCCGAATAAGTTTTTCTTGTCTTTTGCTGCCCACTGGTCTGTAACTTCAGCCATTGGTGAGGACGGTGTGATAGGGAAAATAGCTGCAACTTCTGTAAACGGGTATGATGCCCAGGCAGCAGCGTTGTTACCGTCCATGGTTTTCATTTTTCTTGCCATTGGATTTGTCCTCCTGATTTACTTAAAAATTGGAATTATGTTATATGAAGACACATAACTTCATACTTAATAATACCACAAACAGGCTATTTTGTAAATACCTTTTTTGCAAATTAAGGTTATTTTTTCGACATCAAATTAAATCAGTGAAATATCATTTTAATTTTTTCCATGAACATAAAAAACTTATGTTTTTTGACATTTTCCTACAAAACTCAACAATCCACATATATCTCACTGTACATTTTTTACAATTAAAATTGAAATAAATTAGGCAAAACCCCAAAAAAATCTAATTATGCAAAAAAAATCAGTTTTTTTGTTGACGATTAGCAGTTTTTAGTGTATAATACATATAGTGTTAAATAACAATGATTATTTACACTCGTTTTGTTGTCTCCTTTCTTTTGTTCTACACATATTTATTTTCTCTTTTTTAAACTTTCCCCGGTACGTTAACCGGGGATTTTCTTTTTTACACAAAATTCAAGCTGTCCTGCTGAAGAACCGGACAGCTTTTCATTTAAACCAAGGGTTATTACATGCGCTTCGTTGTCCGGGACATTTTATTTTCGATAATCCAGTTTTTACCTTCATTCAATTTCTGATATACTATACGCAGAAAACCCACAGCATCAGCTGTGGGTTTTCCTTCAAAGAGAAAAATTTATGAAAATAGAAAGAATCTGTCAATTTAATCAGTTAATGATTGCTTCTTCAGTATCCTTGTCAAACAGATGAATTCTGTTCGGGTCGATAGCAACCTTGATCACATCGCCTGTTTTAGCTGTTGAACGAGGTGAAACTCTTGCTGTAAGCGGAGTTCCTTCACATGTAAGGTACAGATATGTCTCAGCACCCATCATTTCTGTGATATCAACAGCACATGTAATAATACCTGTTGTTGCATTTGAGAGGTACATTTCTTCGTCATGAACACTTTCAGGACGGATACCAAGAGTAACTTCCTTGTCAAGGTACTTATCAAGTACAGGTGAAACCTTTGATTCAGGAATTTCAACTGTGAATCTGTTGGAAGCCGAACCAAATTCAACAACATACTTTGAAATAACTTTTTTAAGTACTGCATCAATAAAGTTCATCTGAGGTGAACCTAAGAATCCGGCAACGAACTTGTTGCATGGACGCTCATAAAGTGCCTGAGGTGTATCAACCTGCTGGATAACGCCATCCTTCATAACAACGATTCTGTCGCCCATTGTCATAGCTTCTGTCTGGTCATGTGTAACGTAGATAAATGTTGTACCAAGCTTTAAGTGAAGCTTTGCGATTTCTGTTCTCATCTGTGCACGGAGCTTAGCATCCAGGTTTGAGAGAGGCTCGTCAAGAAGGAATACCTTTGGTGAACGAACGAGGGCACGGCCTAAAGCAACACGCTGACGCTGACCGCCGGACATAGCCTTTGGCTTTCTGTCAAGAAGATGTGTAAGGTCGAGGATCTTAGCTGCTTCCTTAACCTTTGCGTCGATCTCATTCTTCGGTACTTTTCTCAGTTTAAGACCGAATGCCATGTTATCGTAAACTGTCATATGCGGATAGAGAGCGTAGTTTTGGAAAACCATTGCAATATCTCTGTCCTTAGGAGCAATGTCGTTTACAAGACGATCGCCGATGTAAAGCTCACCGTCAGAAATTTCCTCAAGACCTGCAATCATTCTGAGGGTCGTTGACTTACCGCAGCCGGAAGGTCCGACCAGTATGATAAATTCCTTATCTATGATTTCTAAGTTGACATCCTTAACAGCGTGGAAACCGCCGGGATATCTCTTGTTAATGTGACGTAATGATAAACTTGCCATATTACCAGTTCCTCCTAATATATAATAAATTCTGCTAACCAATCAAAGATTAACTTACATATATTATAATATCAAATCTTTGACAATAATGCAAGTCGTTATTTTCACAAACTTCACTTTATATGTTTATCCAATATGACGAAAATTTTTGCACAATGCGGCTGAAAACGGCGTCAAAATCGGACTGTTTCAACAGGTTTTCAACATCTTTGTGCATTATTTCCACAAAGGCGCCAACCCCCAGTTTTTCGGGGATTGCAAGCCCTCCCATCTGTATTCTCTGAAGTCTGACAACTTTGTTTTCAACAGTTCTGAACATTCTTTTGACCTGATGAAATTTTCCTTCTGAAATCTGCAGCAAAGCCGTATTTTCGGCACATTCAAAGCCTCTGACCTTAGCAGGAAGGCACACCTCACCGCCGTCAATTTCCACTCCTTGTTCAAATATTTTAATATATTCATTTTTAAAGCTTTCGGCAAGTTTTACAATATAGTATTTCGGAATGTGCTTCTTAGGTGAAAGAATTTTATGACTTAGCTCCCCGTCATTTGTCAGCAGAACCATTCCTACAGTGTCCTTGTCCAGCCTTCCTGCCGGAAAAATATCCTTGCGTCTGTATTCCTCACTCAGAAGCTCCATAACGGTTTTTTCTTTTCTGTCCTCAGTTGAGCAGACGTATCCCTGAGGTTTGTTAAGTATAATATATATCTTGTCCCGGTATATTATTCTTTTGCCGCAGACAGAAATATCCGCCGTCTCGGGCTGTATTCTGACGCTTCCGTCACGAATGATCCTTCCGCCTGACATTACACTATTTTTTGAAAGAAGCTTTTTTATTTCGCTTCTTGTAAGTCCCGTCTGAGAGGACAGAAATTTATCAAGTCTTTCTGTCATAAAACAGTTCCTTTCAGCATTTAATGAATTGTAAAAGGGGTGAAAACTATGAATGTGAGAAAGAAAATAATTCCCATTGCAATAATAATTGTTATCAGTTCGGCTCTGTTTGCAATTTGTATGCTGCGAAGCAAAACCACCGATGACAGCAAAAATATTATACTGAATAACAGATATTCCCGTGAGTCATATCTTAACTTAAACGGCAGGCAGGTTACTGAACTTGGCTGTGAAACCATAAGAGTGCCTGCATGCTTTGACGGCATTTATGAAAAATACGCTGAGATACAGGAAAAGCAGGGGCTTCCTCTGGAAAATTATAAAGGAGAGGAAGTAAAGCGTTATACATACAGCGTAGACAACTATGGCGGCAATAAAAATGTCTGTGCCGAACTTCTTGTATATGAAAACAGGCTTATTGCCGCCGCACTTATTGAACAGTCGCCGGATGGTTTCATAGAACCTGCAGGTATTTTTTAAGGCAATACCGCACCAGCGCAGTATTGCCTTGATCGTCTGCCGTTCTGTCAGTGGATGATGTTAAGAAATCCGCCTATGATAGGTAGCTTTTTTGCCTTTCCCTGAGAAGCAGTAATAATACCTATGACCATGTACGCCAGTATGGCAACAGAAACCACTGCCGAGATGATTGTAGGTACAAATTCCTTGAACAGCGGCATTATACCGAATATGGCACACAATACTGACCGTGCTATACCAAGAGCTATCGACGCAATAGTCAGGATAAGTCCCTGATTTGCATGAAACTTTGCATACTGAGACTGCGGCGCTGCAAGCAACGGAACAAGAAACAGAACCGGTATGTATCCTACAGCAGCAAGGACCTTATTCTGCTCTATGTCATTTGTATCAAAGCTGCCGGTCATATCCTCGGATTCGAACGGATTATTATTATTCATAAAAGATTACCTCTTTTCTATCCATAATACAGCGGAGAATTGTCAATATACACTGTTCTCTGCACATACTCCGCAATAATAAATAACACAATACAATGATATCATAATATTTTTTATATTTCCACTAAACAAAGCAATTTTTGTAGATTTGTCTATAATTTACGGTTTTTACACTCGGAATTTGTACATAATCTCCTGCTGTCATCCATTTCGCTGATCTCTTTAATGAAGCTTTCAATATCAGAAAAATCTTTATAAACAGAAGCAAACCTGATGTAAGCCACATCATCAATTTTTTTAAGATGCTCCAGAGCCATATCGCCTATCCGTGAAGTGGTTATCTGCGATATAAGCAGATTGCCGCAGTAATTTTCAATATCATCCGCTATTTTCCCGACCTGTTCTGCGCTGACAGGTCTTTTCTTTATGGCGCTGAACACCCCTCTTATAAGCTTATTGCGCTCAAAAGGCTCTATTGTTCCGTCTTTTTTTATAACCATAAGAAGCGGCTTTTCGGCTGTTTCAAAGGTAGTAAACCTGTATCCGCATTCGCTGCAGCCCCTTCTGCGGCGTATTTTATCCTCCATAGGACGGGAATCAACAACCTTGGTCTCACTAAATCCACAATTTGGACATCTCATACATTTCCTCCTGCCAGACCGCCTGCAGCATCTATCATTTTACAAAGCCGGCTGTAATTTTCAACAAGATCGGATATTCCTTCAAAATTATTCCTGTAAAGCTCCAACATAACCGAACATTCCGGGCTTTCCTTTAGCAGCAGATTTATAAGCTGCTTTACATTAAATCTCCCTTTTCCTATCTGGAGACAATCTCCCATTTCGCCGTGATCGCTGACATGAACATGAACAATATGATTTTTAAGGGTACGGATAATATCGAAGCTGTTTTCACCGGCTCTGAACGCCTGCTTGATATCGAGTACAAACTTTGCGTCATCCCCCATAATTTTAACCATCTCGGTCATAAATTCAAGAGAACCGCTCTGACACCGTGAAACATTTTCCTGAGCTACAGCAACACCGAATTCTTTTCCGGTCTCCACAAGCATTGAATATGTCTCGCAGTAATCCTCTGCCGGAAGCTGGGCTATCTTTTTATTCCCATGAAAGACAAATATATCCGCACCTATTATGTTCATTGCATTGAAGTATCTTTTGTAATACTCCAGGGCGTCTGCCACACGCCTTTTATATCCGGAAAAGAACAGCATAGGCTCCATCGGACAGGTAAAGGGATGAAGCGACCGGCAGCTAACCTCAAAGCGTTTCAGAGTATCGGCTATTCCGCTCATATATGACCTGTTCAGCTCGCAGTCCGTATTTACAAATATTTCGATATGATTTATTCCATTAACTGCAAGATCGTAAACCGATTCCTCAAGAATTCTCGGATAAAGACAAGCTGTTGATACTCCTGCTCTCACTTACTCTGCCCTCCTCGTTTCAGATATTGTCACTGAATGCCGAAAAACCTTATGGCATTTTTGTTTGTAATGTCAATAATTTCCTCTGCCGCAACGCCATAAATTTCAGCAGCCTTTTCAGCTGTCTTTGCGATCATGCTGCTGTCACACCTTTTTCCCCTGAAGGGTTCCGGCGCCATATAAGGACAATCTGTTTCCAGCATAAGCCTGTCCGCAGGCACTCTCTCAAGAGAACGCAGTGCCTTTTTGGCATTTTTAAAGGTCAGCACGCCGGTAAAGCCTATATACATCCCCAATTTTATAATTTCATCAGCCGTCTCCGCCGAGTAGCCAAAACAATGCATAACCCCCTCAGGGCGATACTCCCTGAGAATATTCAGCGTATCCTCACAGGCGTCCCTCGAATGGATAATGACCGGCATTTCAAGCTTTTTTGCAAGCTCAAGCTGAGCTGTAAATATTTTTATCTGATTTTCTTTTGTATACCCATCATAATGATAATCAAGACCGATTTCGCCGACAGCCCTTATTTTCGGCTCGGAAAGAATCTGCTGCTCCAGTACGGCTGTGAAATTTTCCGGGGTAGTATCCGCAGCATCAGGATGTACCCCCAGTGCGCCATAAATATAGTCATATTCCTTTACAAGCTTTAATATCTGCTGTGAATCGTCCATTGACGCTCCCACATTCACAACGTATCCGACACCCATCTCCGGCAATGCTGAAAGAAGCTCAGATCTGTCGGAATCAAAGGCATGGTCGTTGTAATGAGCATGAGAATCAAATATTTTACTCATTGTTTCCGCTCTTCTCTTTAGTTTCCTCACTTACCCCAGAATTTTCTGAGTGCGTATCATCAGGTACCGATTCAAAATATATCTTTATATCCTCGGCAAAATACTTGTCGGCAACAAAATTTTTTCCCTCTGAGCTTCCGTAAGGAGTTATAAACTCGGCTCTTGTAGAACGTGCCTCATCATCCTGGGGATCGCTGTATTTGAGCATAAACTTTATTGCGTATTTTCTGTCATTATAGTCAATAGCAGAAATATCGCTTTCAACCATATTTATAATTGTATTGAAGCTGTTATCAAGATTTCCTGCAACCCTTTCGCCGTTTGTCTGATTGAGCATTGCAGTTATAAGGGAGGATGCAGTGGAAATACGCTGAAGTTCTCCGCCGGAATAGTTTCCACAGCTTATTATAGCCTCTGCCTGCTCCGCCGAAAGATACTGCTCGCCATCGGCTGTTGAAACTCCCTCTACGCCCTTAGGAACTGCAAAGGTCACTCCGCCGAGAATATTGCAGATCTTTTTGAATGCCTCACTGTCAAGGGTCATATGTCTGTCAATATTTATTCCGAGAGTATATTCAATACTGCTGGCAAGGGCAGATGCGCCGCTGTCGATATATACATCCTGCGCCGCCTTGTTGGAATCTCCTACCAGCATATTGCTCGGGATACCCATGAAGATCATTTTTTTGTCAACAGGTCTCGAACGCATTATCATAAATGTATATGGCTGCCGGACATAGGTACCCGATGCAGGCTCGATATCCTCTTCCCAGTCATATTCATAATCTTCATAATCCTCGTAATCGGTGCTGTCTGTTTCTTCCGAATCTATTGTTTCGCTGAGATCCAAGGTAAACAGGATAGTGTGATTGTCCTCCTCTGAAAGAGTTCCCACCTCATTGACCATAGAAAGAAGGGAGGATTCATCGCTGTCGATCTTATCATAGATGATCATTGCAGCACCGCCTATGAGTATCAGCGAGATAAGAAATGTTATGAGAAACGGTATAGCAACACTTCCGGTTTTTTTCTTTTTCATATTGTATGATCTCCTTTTTTCTTGTATATTTGCTGTATCCGGCACAACAGCCGCCTGCCTGTTGAAAAATATCCTCCGGCGGTTATACAAAATGTTGAAAACTATGTTGAAACAGTTGAAAGTATTTCAGCTTGCGGACATTCCGATTTGTCAATATCTATTTTATCCAAATTATGCGAAATAAAAGTTCCCTTTATCCGTCGCTTTTTCACCGGTTTGTACCTCAACATAGTCTCCGATTTTTATTATTCTTACGTCAAGACCGCTTTTTTCTGCATATTTTATAGTCTGTCCCGTTCCGCTTTTGTAGTCATCGACAACCGCAATAAGCCTTGACGAATTGTCAACCATATAATAATTGCGGAGCCGGTAGCACCTTTTTGAGTACTCCCTGGACACACAGATGATATCATCAGCATGGGACAAAATATTAGAACTCTCCCAGAGATCTTTTCCTTTGAAGCTGTTGTTATGCATTTCAAAAGGCTTTGCGCAAATAAGCTTGATGTCGGGGAATTTCTTTTTTATTTCCATGACATACTGCGCTGCCCAGATATCGATTCCTCTCGCCATACCGGAGATAAAATATTCAAATCCGTCCTCAGCAGCTTCATATATCTGATAATACAGCATACTCTTTACTGCTGCAATCACTGGATTGTCCGGATCTCCCCCTCCGGGAAGCTTTTCAGGACGGTGCCCCGTAAAGCACACTGTCTTTTCCTTTATAATAGTCAATTTTTCCTCTCTGTCCATTTCATTTTTTCAGATTACATATTTCAATTTATATTATAACATAGCCGGAAGCGGATTTCAACTTTTTTATGTACCTGTTTTTGTTCAGCCGCAATAATACTTGCAAAAAAGCTGTTATTATGTTATATTTATACTACAGGCTGTAATGCACAGCGACCGAAAAAACCTGAAACCTATCCTTGTGCTGTAATGCCTGCAGATATACGGAGGCTATTTATGGGAACAACTAAAGGATCCGACAGAAATTATGGTATTGACCTGCTGCGAATGTTTGCAATGTTTCTTATTGCAATGCTTCATGTTCTGGGGCAAGGCGGCGTGCTGAGTGCATCCGCAGATTCCGGAGTAAAAAATGAAGCCGCATGGTTTCTTGAGATAGGTGCATACTGTGCAGTAAACTGCTATGCCATAATTTCCGGCTATGTAGGACTTGGCTCTAAATTCAAATATACTAATATCATTATGCTGTGGCTCCAGGTGGTATTTTATACCCTCTCTATAACGGCAGTTTTCAGTATTCTGAAACCTGGAACAGTTGGAGAAGAGCAGTGGATCGCAGCAGCACTGCCGGTATGTGAAAAACAGTACTGGTACTTTACTGCCTATTTTATGACATTTCTCTTTTCTCCGGTACTGAACAAGGCTGTCGAATGTATGGGACATCGTCAGATGAAAGTGACGTTAATATCACTTCTGGCAATCGTGAGTCTGCCTGTGCTATATACAGAAACAGACGTTTTCGGCACTGCAAGCGGATACAGTACTCTGTGGCTTATGATAATGTATCTTTTAGGGGCATACATAAAAAAATACAATTCACTCAGCTATCTTACACCGCTGAAGGCTTTTTCAGGATATATAGCCTCTGTCTGTGTGACATGGGCGGTAAAATTCGGTCTTATGACCTATATGCCCGATTACACAAATAACGGTCTTCTTGTAAGCTATACATCCCCTACAATAATAGCTGCCGGGATTTTTCTTTTCATGGCTTTCAAAGGTCTCAGACTTAATAAGATCTCCTGCAAAATTATTTCCGCAGTTTCGCCCCTTTCATTCTCGGTTTATATAATACATGTCCACCCTCTTATCTGGGGGAACTATGTTAAAGGAATGTTTGCTCCTATAGCTGACCTCCGTACTCTTGCTATGGTACCGGCTGTTGTCGGGGCAGCAATGGGATTATATGCGGTATGCTCCGCTGCTGACACAGTACGATATCTCCTGTTTAAAATTTTAAAACTCAGAAAGAGCATTTACTCCCTTGAAATGAAAATAAGGGAAAAAATCACATAAATAAAAGGAAAATTCAGCTTTAATTAAAAATAATCCTGCCGATATATAAAAATACATCACCGAATGTACAGATACTCGTCAGAAAATTTCAGTCAGAAATTACAGCAGTCTCCATTTGCCGCTTATGGGATCCTTCTGATGTAAAAAGCGGCGAATGAACATTGTCATACATTTCAGCAGCTCAGGCAAGGGCAAGTAAAGGCAACTACCAGGAAAATGTGGTATAGTATAGGTGATGGACAAGAAAAAGCGAATAATGGACAGGTAATGGACAAGCTCTGTTTCAGGGCAAAAAGAAAACCCGAAAACAACGTAAACACGTTATTTTCGGGAATGTGGTTTGGTGACCCGTACGGGAATTGAAAATCTTCCTTTGATTTTTCTGATTTTCTGCAAGTTTGAAAAAATGCGGAAATTACGTCGTTTCAGAGCAAGTTACAAAAATTTGATTACTCTGATTTTACCTAACTTTTAGTGATGATAAAGAACAAATAAAGAACAAGAATTACATCACAGCGTATCTTTCCAAACTTATAAAAACCAATTTTTTTATTTCAGCAGAAATGAAAATCGAAAAACGGAGGTATTACAATGAGTATATTCAAAAGCAAACATACAGCATACAACCCTAAGAAAAATAAATCAGTTCCGATATGGAAACTTGATACAAGTGCGCTTACTGTAACGTATTTCAATCCTGATAACTGCACTGAAGAACGCAAGACATATTATTCTGACTGTATAAAGTATCATCTGCACTACTCGGCTGATAAATACCCCGACAGGCTTCGCAGGCTCGTTAATGACGGTACTATCATCAGCTACCTTGATGATCTTGAATCCAGCGTTACAGATGCTATTGACCGTCAGGTTCAGCTATGGAAAGAATCAGATAAGGAGTATCTTACTGCGGTAGAATGTGGTGACGTTCAAACTGCGGAAAAGTTGGAAAATTGCCTGGTTCTTATGGCAAGAGAAATTGCGTTTGAGTGTATGGTTTATATTTGATTTTCAATGGCTGTGCTTTCGAGTGCAGCCGTTGTTATTTTGGCTTATTCACAAAGATAAACCTATATGTTTAATAATGCTCTTTATAGTAATTCAATACCAGGGGGAATAGCAACATTATTGCTAAAAAAAACAAATTCTTTTGCTTGCCCACTATTACTTGCTGAATAATTAACGCTAATATGTGCTTTTCTAAATTTGTAGTATAATTCTTCTACCAATGGACAAATATCATATGTTACCATCCACTTTCTTCTACATTTTGAAATTAATTCAGAAAGAGCTTTATGATCTTCCTCAGTAAACGAGTTCTGATATAACTGAGAGCCTTTTATTACATATGGTGGATCAAAGTTAATAAAGGTTTTATAATAATGATTTAGTGCTCCCCCTGATAAAAAATCAGCTGCATCAAGATTTGTTATAATTATTCTATCTTTTTGTTGTGCTATATTCTTTATCTTTTCAATTAATGCATCTTTATTAAATCTTGCATTAATTTTATAAATACCACTTTGTTTACGACCACCTATCATTCCACCTTTAATTACACCAGATCTATTTGTTCTGTTCAAATAAAAAGCGGAAAAACCCATATCAAAAATACTTTCTGTATGGCTAAAATAGATATTTTTCTGCTTATCCCATTCGTTTACAGATATGTCTATATCTTTAATTTTTTGACAGAAATCATCTGTATAATTTAATATACAATACCAAATTGAATATATAGCAAAATCTAAATCGTTGATAATTATTCTTTTTACCTCATTATTCAGCAATAGCTTTATGGCTAAACCAGCTCCGCCAGCAAACGGCTCAATGTACGTTTCGCCAAGCAAATCATTTTGTATGAGTATTTCTTTCACAAATGGATATAATTGAGTTTTTCCTCCAGGGTATCTTAGAGGAGAAAGATTGCTTGGCATTACAATACACCACCTTATTTATTCCATAAATCAACATCTATTCCATTAAATTGAGCTACTTGTTTAAACATAACATATAAATTATTATAGAACGTATTTATTTCTAATTGATTATTCTTATCTAACAACCATGTGTCAAATAGAATATGGAAAAATTTTAAGTGCTTATTAAACAACTCCTTTGTCATAGAACGTTTTACACCTTTTGCAGAGTCACCAACTTCATGTAATGAATCAATTTTCTGTTTAATAGCATTTACATCTGAAAGGAAAACTGAGGTATAGAAATTTTTGCTCATGTTTTCCTCTAAAACAGGATCAGAAATCCAAAATGGATCATCACGATCATATAATGTTTTAGCATAGTCTATTAGAAAAACTTCTGGAGATGCTTTACCTGGGAGAGAGATGACTCTGTTTGTCAAATCACAGGACTTATCCCCATCAACTATACAAAATTGTCCAGTAAACGTCTTTAATTTAGGATCTTTAAACATACTATGCAGAACATCTCCGCCAATATTCGCATCAACAAAATAAAAATAATTTCTAACGCTTGAAAATCCATCATATTTTTCTGCATAATAATCAAAAATAATGTTAAGTAGATACCGCGCTTCAGAGTCTTCAGTGAATACAGGTATTTTTTTTTCAAATGAAAAATCAGAATTTGTAATTTCTTTGAGATATAAGTTGATTTTATGAATATTCGGCTTTTCAATAAGGTGAACACTTGAATGATTATCAAATAAATAAATCAGATTTTGCGATTTTTTTAGACAATATTCAAGCAAAGTAAGACTGTGACTTGTAAATACTACCTGTATTTTATAATCAATTGAATATTTCAAAACAAGATCAAATAGCTTAAACTGAAATGCCGGATGCAAAGTAGCATCAAATTCGTCAATGAGAAGAATACTATCCACTTCAGAGTGCTTGTCCTCCGGAAGCGTTTTGTAGTAATACCTTAACGATTCCAATGCAGATAAAATAATATACAAATTATCTTCGCCAGCAGAAATTGTATTAGAATCAATTCCCTGTGAAGTGCTATTAAAATCTGCTCTAATCTTTACACTTCCCATATGCTCATTAGTAATATGCGAGATTTCATAGTTTGTAAAAGATTTATATAGCTGTGATAATTCTGTTAAGTATTCATCAGGCATACTTTTCCGAATACTTTTTATTGGTTCAGTATCTTTATATTCACCATATGTTAATAATCTGTTCAGTCCAAGGTATATAACAGGAATAGAGGGTAATGATTCTCCAGAACCCTGTTTATACTGAGGCTTTACAGCATAACGGAATTCAGCAGCATTTTTCTTAGAATTGTGTTTCCTAAACGATAGGGAGGGGTTGTCTCCGTAATAATCAACAGTGTAATATGTTCCTTGATGATTGGGCGCAGGATTTTGAAATTCTTTATCTCCACGTGTTAATGATTCTAATTTAGGATTGAACTGTTCATTGATAGCAGTTATCGTGTTTAAACATTGTTTAAGCTCTGTTTCTGACTGATCAGCTTTAACTTTTTGAAATGAATTACTAATAATATGTAAAATCGAAGATTTACATGTTCCGTTTATTCCAGAGATAACATTAATATTTGGAGTAAACTTTATATCAAGATTTATAAGTTTCCTATAAACATCAAAGTGGATTTTTTTCAACTATTACACCTCCGTTATCGTTATTTTTTATCCTTTTTATTGATATAGTTATCGGCAATCTCGTCCCAACGGGGAATTGACAACTTCACACCATAAAACTTCTCATAGCTTGCGATGAATTTTCTTTTCCAGGTTGATGCGCTATCGTGTGTCTTGGGGTTCTGATAAACAGTTTCCTCTACTGCGGAAATAAAATCCTCCATACAAGAAAACATCGGAATATTTCCAGCCTTTTGGCTATACCAAACACCAGGTCTGATTTTATGAACAACACCTTGCTTGACTTGGAGATTCAAAGCCCAGTTATCCATTCTCCTTGTAATCTCCCATACTTTCTTGATCCACAAGTCTTTTACTGTTACGATACCGTTTTTGCTCATATCATATCCGAATATGAGATAGTCCACGTTAAGCATATAAGGCTTGTCTATGATTTCTTCCTCATACATACGAAAGTCTGCAATATCAAATCCAGGACTTGCTGATCTGTTGAAAGCCTTAACTTCCAGAAGATCCCTGGTTAAATCGTCAGGATTGAGAAAGAAATCGGGTGGCATTTGTGTGTTTTCGGAAGGAGCGTATTCAATGCCTCTCTTATCAAGCCAGCCCTGTAACCACTCTTGTATGATGTTACCTACAACATCTTTCTGTTTTACAATAATGTCAACATCACCGAAATAAAATTTGATCTGTCCCTCCAATTCAAGGACTTTATCTTCATTTATCAATTTATCATAAACTTGCTGAGCTGTTAATCTCATATTTAACCCTCCGATTTGTAAATCTTCAAAATCCGTTTTGATACTTCTTTAATAACTGGAACAACTACTGTATTACCTAATAGATCATATCCGTCTTGAATTGATACATCGAACTTATAATCATCTGGATAGCCGAATAATCTTAATCCCTCACGCAATGATAGAGGTCGTAATCCGTTTCCGTCAATAACAAATAAGTGTTGCATATCCATAGCAACAAGGGTGGGAGCTATACCGTTCGGATCAAGTATTTTCCCAACCTCATATGACATCTTACCAGCCACTATATTGTAGCCTAACGGTAAAGTTTCATCAGGTACTCTGCGATTACCGACTTTCTTTTTGGGGTATTCCTTGCGCAGATATTTTTTGCTTACAAGATCTTCGAGCATTTCTTCTAAGTCATCACAATCAAAAAAAGTGCGAATTTGAACAACGGTGAGGGGCATTCCGTCCATCCACTCTATGCCATATTCTTCTGCCCACTTTTTCTTTCTTCGCTCTTTAAGCATTGTGTTTAAGAGCTTTTTCTGTTGAGGAGATATTTTGCCTTTATACTCAATATCCCAACTATGTATATTATTTTCACCGCCACGTTTATCTTTGATAGATTTACCACTTAATTCACTTATTGGATAATGAGAAAGAATAAGTTTTACAAACGGACTGTCAGAAGTTGGCAGCCCGTTTTCCAAAACAGAAGATAAAGTTCGACATGATGTATCGAAATTATCAAGATCAGGCATATTCTTCTTTGTCCCTACAATATATATTCTCTTTCTATCCTGAGGTACGCCGAAGTCCTTAGCATTAAGTACACGCCAATTGATTTTATAGTCTAATGCTTTAAGATGTTTCAGAATAAGAGCTAACGTTCTGCCAATTTTATCTTTTGGATTTTTCTTATCATGATTTACAAGTCCCTCAACATTTTCAAGAACAAACCCATAAGGATTTTTTTCTTTGATAATACGTTCAACTTCAAAGAAAAGAGTTCCTCTTGTATCTTCAAAACCTAATCTTTTGCCGGCTGCTGAAAATGCTTGGCAAGGAAAACCAGCAAGAATGAAATCAAAATCAGGAATATCACTTGCTGAAATTTGCGTGATGTCACCTGCAATAGATTCGTTAGGGTGATTTTGCTTGAAGACATTTATTGCAGAAGGTTTTATCTCAGAACTAAAGACACATTCAGATTCTATTCCTAACTCCGCACACGCTAATTCAAAGCCTTTGCGGATGCCTCCGATTCCAGAAAAAAGGTCAATAAACCTTAGTTTCTTCGGGCTATTCATATATATATTCCTCCTAAAATGTGTCAGTACTATTTATAAATCTAAATGAAAACAACGTACAAATATACTATTATAGTATATCATAAAATACCCTCTTAGTCAATACATAAAAATATAAAAAATCTGTTATTACGGCGATATTAGGGCGTTTGCAACAAATCAGGACAATTCAGGACTTTGACACCACTGGATTCAAAGTTACGCTTTGGCTTCAAGAGAATACACAAAGCTTACAACATCCTGCTTCATCTTATCATAAAAGCTGTTAAGCTCCTCATCTGGCAGGCGGTTCTCAGCTTCATATTCGCTTATTCTATCACGCATAAACTTCATAAACACCTTACGCTGGTCGTCAAACTTCTTTACAAGTTCGGGGCTTTCAAGCACGGCAGGAGATAATTTGGTTTTCTGCTGACCGATATAATTACTGAGCCGATTGATATGCACTTTATAAGTGCTGTTATCCTTTTCCCTGCGTTTTGTGTTCCGAAGTTCCCTCTGATACGTCACTTGACACTCTTCCGCATCGCAGCACACAGCATTTTTCATGCCAAGAAACTGCTTGCTGCAATACTTACAGCTACAAACATATAGCTGTAGACTATGTATAGAAAAGCTGTAATCATAGAAGAAATTGATGAGCGACATATCAGCAATAGTGTAGATCTCGTTGCGGTCATTTCCACGTATAATGACTTTATCGAAGCTGAGCTTGAACGCCTGCAATTCGCTTTCAGAATTAAAATCAAAGTTCCAATCGTCACGCATAACATCACGGATATGGTTAAATATGTTTTGCACATATTCTGTGGACTTTTTCAAAGCACGAGTATTGAACAGCGCTCCAGCCTTGTCAATGTCCTCTCTTGCTGAAAGAAAAACATCACGGAGCATATCGGAATAATATCGTGTGAAAAAGTTGAAGCTGTTAAGACGGTTATCATCAAATCGAGCAAGTGTTTCTCTGAACACTTCACCCCTGCCGTTGATAGCACCAATAAGCTCATCGGTGAGCTGCTCATAGTCAAGGAAACTGTTTCGGAATTCGGTTATATCACTGAAAATATTATCAAAGCTGAGGATTGTCTGATTGTTCTCAGTTATGTTTCCCCATGCCTTTTCATTGTCCTCTGTGACCACAAATACAACATTTTTAGCCTGCTCGTCGATTCGATAGAGCAGGATTTTTTTATCTTTATCCATGTTATGCTCCTTTTTCATAACGTCAAAAACAAAATACGTTATAAATATTATATCTTTCAAAGGTGAAAAAGTCAAGCTAATAACGTTAAATTTAGAAAACGTTAGAACAAAAATCAAATCTTTAACGTATTTTTGGCATATTATAACGTGATATTATGGATTGAAATTGCGACGTTATGATAAAATGGAGATGTCAGCAGAGAAAGATGGCTGACAGCGGAACAACATAGCAAATGTTGACCGCAAACATATAAAAGCGCTTTTATAAATCTACAAGAAAGGAACATAAAACCTATTGAATGAAAACAATTCGTGGGTTCAGCCCACACCGCTCCGTCAGGGCGGAACAAACCTCCTGCCGTTTCCAGTGAACGCACTTCCACCTATATTAAGGGAGATGGCTTCCGCAATAGCAACAACAACTTCAACCGATGTTGCAATGGCAGGTACAGCGATACTTTCGGCGGTGAGCTACTGCTTTTCGGGAGTGTACCGAATGTCGGCAAAGCGAGATCACACCGAGCCTGTGGTGCTTGATGCGCTGACTGTAGCAGAGCCGAGCTTCAAGAAATCTCCTGTTATCTCAATGGTGAAACGTCCATATATACAGTTCGCTCACGATTGGAACGAAAACAACAAACAGGACATCTACAAGTCTCAGGCTGAACTCAGGATACTGGAAACAAAGCTCGCAGCTCTTGAAAAGAAAGAGG
>JBJEQU010000119.1:0-3966 GCA_051881935.1 Porcipelethomonas sp.
GATACTCTGGAACGCTCTCATTGACGAATATCCCCAGAACATAGGATAGTTGTCATAGTTTTCTGATATATCGACCCTGAAAAAACCGTCCTCCGGATCGTCAAGGGACAGGTTCTCGCTGCCGTAAATTCCGTTATTGATATATGTGGAGGGGAATGAACCCAGTGACACTCCGAAATACATCACACATCCGGTGCATACCACCGAGCATACAACAGTTGAAATGAGAGCAGTCTTCATAAAGTTCCTGCCGCTGCGGCGGAGCCTGTCGATAAAGTAGAGCAGTACAAGTCCGGCTATAGAAACTGCAATGATAAGCACGAAGTATTTAGGATAGTTGGCAAATTCAAACCATTCCACTTCCCCGTCCTCGTTCTTTTTCGGCATAATTGAAATGACTGCAAGAGCCGCCATAACCACACCGCAGATCTTGATTCCGGGACGGAAATCGGTTTTTATATCGTCCAGTGCATGGGCGGTCATCATAGCCATTATCAGTATGGGCATGTAAAACCACCTTGCATAGTAGGAGCTGTTGAAGGTATAGAACATGCTGTTGAGTATTGGTATAAATGCACATATTGTACACACTGTGACAAGCTTTACCGACCAGTGCTTTCTGCGGCTTTTTGCAAAAGCGATAACTCCTGCCATTGAGAACATCGGGAGATATCCGCCGATGGACGACCATTTTGCACCGTCGGTGCTGAAAAGGTTAGGTCTTGCCGGAACGTCAGGTATCATAAAGAAGCTCTGGATTATCCTGATTATTCTGGTTCTGTCACTGTATGTCACCAGATCAAGACCGTAAAGCCGCTCGTTTATGCGGTAATTTCCGAGTATGCCCAGAGCCGCCGGAAGGAGCATGACCATTGCCATCATGACGCCGAGTATAGCTTCTATGGCAACCCCGAAGAATTTTTTCCATGTTATCTTAAAGTCCGGTGAGCCGAGCCTTACAAGAATATAAATTATTATAAATACTGCCTGACCGGTAAAGAAGAAGTAATTGAGTATCCCCATAACGGCAACAGTTACAGCAAAAAATCCCCGTCTTTCGTTGTTTATCCGTTCCTCAAGAGCAATGAGCATAAGTGGAAACAGGGCGGTAACATCCTGAAAATGGTTGAAGAAGATATTGAACAGCTGGAATCCCGAAAAGGCATATAGCATGCCGCCTATGACAGCGGCCTGTCTGTTTCTTACAAATCTTCTGATAAAGGCATAGGCAGTTACTGCCGCTATGCCGTGCTTTGCCGCAAGGAGCAGCGGCATTGCAAACACAACAAGGGCATTTGGCAGCGGGACTGTCAGCCAGAAAAACGGACTGCCCAGCAGATAGAAAGCGTAGGAACCGACAAAATTCGACCCCAGGTCAGTACCCCAGTCCCAGCCGAGCCCCTCAGTCCTGATAAAATCCTGTGCATGGATATAAAAGGGTATCTGCTGCGAGTTATAGTCGCCGTAATACAGATAATATCCCCCGGTAATGAATATTATGGGGAGAATTACAATAAAAAGAGAGAGAAAACCGATGAGAAAGACCCTGAGGTATTTTTCCTCTCTCAGCGATCGGGAAATCAAACTATTTTTCATCTTTTCATCTATTCCTTTCATGGAACATTTTTTTATTTACTGAATAAAATGTATATATGCCGTCCGGCAGAGCATACAGACAGACATTGCTTAAAGGCTGACTATATTTGTCATAATCCCCTCCGGCATCAACTCTATAATACCAAAGGAAGGTTCGCCGCCGTCTCTGGGCAGTGCGATGCTTCCGGGGTTCATAATATAGAGTCCGTCATCATATTTGCAGTATCTTACATGAGTATGTCCGTAAAGGAGAATATTTGCACTTTTTTTGCGGGCAGTGTTTTTCAGCGGTTCCAGTGAGGACTTGACCCCATGAAGATGACCGTGGACTGCATAGATCACATTTTTATCGTCCGGAGAAAACAGCAGCTCCTCATCGCTGAGGGATGCGAAATCGCAGTTTCCACGGACATGATAAACCTGTTTGTCCGGATATAGCCGGCAGATCTCGTCAAGTTCCCTTTCGCCGTCTCCAAGGTGAATATAAATGTCTGCATAGTATTCTGAAAACACCTTTTCAAGGCTGTACAGAGAACCATGAGAGTCCGAAACGACAATTATTTTCATGTTTTTCCTCCTTTATATGTCAAACATTCTGTTTAAGGTTATATACAATAAAATTATATCATAAATATAGAATAATTACAATGACTTTTCGGACGGCATAACAAAAATTTTTAAGTGAGGTTGATACTTATGGCTAAAATCGATCCACAGAAGGCAGATAAGCTGCTAAGTGAAGTCAGCAAAAAGCTGGGTATTCCGGCAGAAACACTGAAAAAACAGCTTGAAGAGGGAAAATTCGATGCTGCACTGAACAATATGGGTAAGGCAGAATCCCAGAAATTCAAAATGGTGCTGGATAACCCGAAGCTTATGGAAAAAATAATTTCCACTCCCCAGGCCCAGGCACTTTACAAAAAAATAACAGGCGAGAAATAAGCCGTCAGATTATGTAAAAATATGAAGGGGGAGCATCTGCCATGGAGGATATGACAGAAAAGATAAAAGAAATACTTTCCGATAAGGAGAGCATGAAGCAGATACAGGAGCTGGCGCAGATGTTCACCTCCGAGACCGGTGGCAGTACCGCCGAAGATACATGCAAAGCGAACAATGAAGAGCCGCAGGCTTCCCAGAGCGGCGGCTCCCCCGACTTTGATATCTCAAAGCTGTTCCAGCTGCAGAGTATAATGAACAGTGCCCAGGGGGACAAGACGACCGATTTTCTCCTTGCCCTGAAACCGCTGCTTAAAGAAGAAAGGCAGGAAAGGGTTGACAGAGCCGTAAAAATACTCAGGCTTCTGACAATATGGGGAGTGCTGAGGGAGAGCGGAATGCTCAGTGATTTCTTTTAGGATGTAACACATAACTGCCATTACAGAATGAGTAAAATATACATAAACTATTTGTCTGAACACACCCGGGCGAAAGGAGAAGACGGTGAATTACAGTCAGTCGGATATAGATTTCATGAGAAAGGACGCACTGAGGCGTACACAGGAGATGCACAGTGCGGCAAAACAGGAAAAAAACGGTGTACAAGCCGGAAACACGCCCCATATAGAAAAGGAACACAACCAGACCCATAAAGGAAACATGCAGAAAAATAACAGCAATCCTTTAAACGGCTTGCTGTCCGGGCTGTTTTCACAGGGTAAAATGGATAATGACAAAATGATAATTATTTTTCTTATAGTAATGCTTGCAAGGGAAGGCGCAGATCTGAAGCTTCTCGCCGCTCTCGGATACATCCTGATGTAATAGTATAACAGAATAAAAAAACGGAGGTTGATTTCAGGTGAACGAATACATTTTTAAAGGCATATGGGTCATAGCCGGCATTATCATGCTCAGGTTCTATGCAAAAAGGAAAAATACTGTCAGGTCAGCATTTTTCGGAATGATATCAGGGGGAATAGCCCTGGTACTGCTCCACTATTTCGGGGGATATATAGGCTTCACGCCTCCGGTAAACCTTTTCAATACTATGGTTTCGCTTATCCTCGGTATACCCGGAGTGGTGCTTATTGCGGCGGTAAACCTGCTGCTGTAACCGGGATAAGGTATGTTTCCTGTTGAGACTGAAGCAACCCGACATAAAACAGCATAATTTATTTTGTTTCAGGGGTCGATATGGAAATCGACCCCTGCAGAAAAACCATCCCCACAGATATTATAAAATATTTTCATACAGAAAAAAAGAAGCAGTACTCTCAACGAATACTGCTTCTTTGGAGGCGCCACCCAGATTTGAACTGGGGATCAGGGTGTTGCAGACCCACGCCTTACCACTTGGCTATAGCGCCGGATATTGGAGCGGAATACGAGGCTCGAACTCGCTACCTCCACCTTGGCAAGGTGGCGCTC
>JBJEQU010000120.1:0-17613 GCA_051881935.1 Porcipelethomonas sp.
TCATCTGGCGGCAGACGGTCATATCTGTGGTACAGCTTATTATCGGGCACATCGGACGATACTTTGAAATAAGTCTTGCCGTAGAACCGCCCTTTGTAACAGTAATTATCGCCTTGACATCAAGGTCGTGGGCAGTTGTAACGCAGGCATGGGAGATAGCGTTGGCAATATTCTTGTCGCTGTCCGAACCTCGTTTGTTAAAGCGTGTTTTATAGTCAATGTTGTTCTCGGTAGTTTCTGCAATAAGGGACATGGCACTGACCGCTTCAACAGGATAATCTCCCGCAGCAGTCTCGCCGGAAAGCATTATAGCGCTTGTTCCGTCGTAGATCGCATTTGCAACGTCGGTTATCTCTGCCCTTGTAGGACGGGGATTTGATATCATGGACTCCAGCATCTGGGTTGCTGTAATGACCTGCTTGCCGGCGTTGTAGCCTTTATGAATAAGCTCCTTCTGAATCGCCGGAATCTGTTCAAAGGGAATCTCAACACCCATGTCCCCTCTTGCAACCATGATCCCGTCGGCAGCTTCAAGTATCTCATCAATATTTTCCACACCGTCAAGGTTTTCGATTTTGGCAATTATTCTTACATTAAACCAGCCAAGGCTCTGGGTGAATTTTCTCAGGTAATTTATATCAGCAGCTGTCCTTACAAAGCTTGCCGCAATGAAATCATACTGCATTTTCGCACCGAATTCAAGGTCACTCATATCAGCGTCACTGAGATACGGCATTGAAAGTTTTACCCCCGGGACATTTATCCCCTTATTATTTGAAAGCTTTCCTCCATGTATTACACGGCAGTCAATATCAGTTTCTGTAACCTTTTCTGCAAGAAGTTCAATAAGACCATCGTTTATGAGGATCCTCGTTCCCACAGTAACATCTTTAGGGAGTTTTTTAAATGTAACACTTCCGATCTTGTCGTCACACAGACATTCTCTCGTAGTAAGAGTATATACATCTCCGTCTTTTATCTCCACCGGCTTGTCATCAACAAACCTGCCGAGACGCACCTCCGGCCCCTTTGTGTCCATCATAGCCGCAACAGGAAGTCCCAGTTCCTCTGCCGCCTTACGGACATTTTTAAGGCACTGCTCATGGTATTCATAGGTCCCGTGGGAAAAATTAAATCTTGCCACATTCATGCCATGTTCAATGAGCTTTTTGATCATTTCCTCTGACTGTGTTACCGGTCCGATCGTGCATACAATTTTTGTTTTTCTCATTTGCTTTCTCTCCCTTTTTTATTTATGATAAATTTTATATCAAACACTACATTGTGACCCCGACTATCCATTCAGCCGGTGTTTTCCTGTATTTAGGCGGAAGATTATCAAAAAGCCCCGCTCCGGTGGGAATAAGGAATTTTATTTTAAACCCGTTTTCTTCAAGCTCGTTTATAAGCTGCTCTCTTGTCCAGAGTGCCTCATAAGCCGGATAATAATTCCAGCCCTTTAAGGCACGGATCTTGACCCCGACAACAGCGTCATAACCGTTCATGAGAAATATCCCCTCCGGTTCAAGCATTGTTTTTACCTTGGAATACACTTTCTTTCTGTTCTCGTAATTGAGATGATTGACATAATTCATGCCGTCAATAAAGCCGTACAGTCCCTCAGTGGTTTTGCTTATACGGCACGCCGTAACTATCCCCGTAGGGAAAAAGTTATTTTTTATAGCTCCTGCGGCAGTATTCTCCATAACATTCAGGCAGTTATAGGGATAAACTTTCAGCCGTTCCCCTATATATCCGGCTATTTCCTCCGGATCGGTCATAAAATAGCTGTCAGCACCGTCGAGCATGCTCTGGAGTGTGGAATATGAAACAGCTCCGGCAGGAACTGCCGATTCCATTGCCTTTTCCACAGTCCTTACAATTGCGCCGCTCATAAGCTTGTCCGGGGTAACAGCAGTAACACACCGGAAACCCTTTTCCGTAAATTCCCTGTATGACTGTTCACTGAGAGTAACATAGGTATGAAGTCCGCAGTCGTTTAAAAATCTGAGGTTTTCGATATCATCCTCCTGAACATCCTCAAAGGGAGAATCCCCTGTAACCACAACAACTGCAGATTTGAGCATAAGCTTTCTGGGGACAAATGCGTTGTCTGTACAGATAACGCTGAAATGTCCGCCGGGCAGATCTCTTTCCTTCAAAAGCTTTATTTTGTAGACAGAATTCCTGTTAAGGTTGCCGTAAAGCACAGCTGCATACCTGTCCGAGCCGTAAAAATCCACTACGACCTCGTCATATGCATCAAACGCCGCAAGACTTTTGCTCATAGCAGCATGACAGAATTTTTCAAGCTCTGTGGTGTCAGCCGCTTTTTTTGCATTTTCTATTCTGTCGTAATACCCGATGACATCCGAAATATCCGCTTCTATACAGCCCTTAGGGCGATCGGCATTTCTCGCACCGGGGGCAATTGTAAGGGTATAATTTTCAAGCTTTTCGGTGTACTTGCAGAGACCGGCGTCCATTTTCTCGATCTGATTGGAGTTGAGAGTTGATCGGAGCCGGACATTGTCAAGCTCTTTTTTCAGAACTGAAATTGCCGAAGCTGTCTTGCGGAAATTAGCCGTTTCCTCTTCAAGGGTCTGCTCAAGCCGCTGACAGTATTTCTGAAGCTCAAGAAAAGCCCTCATGAAGTCTATATTCATTGAGTTCTGATTATATCCGAAGTCGCTCAGTGCCTTGTTTCTTCTCTGTTCCTCCTCGGTTACAAGCTTTTTGCCCATTTTCTGCATAAATCCCTCATTGTCAGGGACAGGTACAGGCTCATTGTAAACCGGTTTTGAGTCCAGAAGCTTTTCAATACTTTCAAGAGTTTCCAATTTTATCTCCATTCTCCTGCTGCACATATTCCGCACAGCACCTTTGTTTTATCTGTCCTTTGATTTGGCATTTGACTCTCCCGGAAAGAGCATCGTTTTGAGAGTCATAAGAATAATTCTCAGGTCCAGCGTAATAGAGTAACGCTCAATATACATAAGATCCATTTTAAGTTTATCATAGGGCGTGGTGTCATAAACACCTGTCACCTGGGCATAACCGGTAAGTCCGGCTTTGACCTTGAGCCTGAATTTGAATTCGGGCATGTCTTTTTCATATTTTTCAGTAAGCTCCGGACGTTCCGGGCGTGGTCCCACCAGAGACATATCCCCTCTTAAAATATTAAAGAACTGCGGGATCTCATCAAGGCGGCATTTTCTTAAAAATCTTCCCACTCTTGTGACCCTCGGATCTCTGTCAATGGCAAGCTTTGGGATTCCGCCTTTTTCAGCGTCAGCTACCATGCTTCTGAATTTGTAAACGTAAAATTCCTTAGCATTCAGAGTAAGCCTTTTCTGCTTATAGAGAATTTTGCCGCCGTCGTCTATTTTGATCGCAGCGGCGATGAGAAGCATCACCGGTGAAAGAATAATAATTGCCAGCAGAGAAATTATAAAATCAAACATACGCTTAAAAAGCCGTTGTTCAAAGGAGAGTCCTCCGTTTCTGCAAAGCAGCAGCGGTGAATCAAACAGATTGATATCCGTTCCGCCCCTGATAATAATATCGGATATTTTCGGCGAAATATATACTCTTTTTGAATTGGCAAAGCAAAATTTTATTATATCATTTCTTGTCTGTCCGCTGATATCGCAGATTATTGCACCTTCATACTTGAGGATCTCATGTTTTATCTTTTCCATATCATCATGAATGTTTATGGATTCACATATCATGTATTTATCCTCACGCTTGCTCATTTTGTTGGTGAGTGTTTCAGCGTTTCTGCTGCCGTACACGATAATAAGCTTTCTCGGCGGATAAAGCCGGAGGTAAATCTTATTGTTTGCGATGATCCACAGGGCAATTATTATAAAGTCATTTATGGTCATAATAACCATGGGGAAGCCTTTCATAAACTGACGTCCGATAACGCTTATCTGGAAATAGGTTATTATGTTAACTGCTGCTATGGATATAAACTGGGAGTAGAGCATGTCGGAACGTTTCAGATATCCCATGGTGAGACCCCCGTAGGCCTTGAAAAAGATAAATGTCAGCACCATGTATATCGCAATAACCGCCCAGTTTCCTCGTCTGTAAAACGGAAGTACGATGACATCACTGTAGTACTCATACCATATGTATATAAAATTTGCCGCAAGAGCAGCAAGAAGAATACAGCTTGAGAAAAAAGAAATTATTCTTTTATACTGTTCTTTACTATTCATTATTAATACTCTCTTTATTTTTATACACTGTTAAAATGTTATTTTTACTGACCCCGCAAATAACCGGGTTCATCCGTCTGAAACGGAAACCGCTCATATTTACACTATTATATCAGAATTTCCCGTGATAGTCAATACTTGTAAAATGGTTTTTGCATAACCTTTCCTAATTTTTACATTCAGAAAAGCTTTGTAAAACCTGCATGAATCTGTCTGCCATATAATACAAAGAATCCATGAGCCGCAGAAGAACGACTCATGGACATTTTATGAAATATTTACGAAATCCTGCAAAGGGGCATTACTGCTGATCAGTTTTGATAAGTTCCGAAGGATAAGGCATACTGTCGAGCCTGTCATAAAGAGCAGGTAAAATTATATCATATGCGTCACGGGAATGATGAATACCGTCACCCGATGTATATTCATCCTTAAGTGCCTGGGTAGCCGGATCCGAAAGAAGGCTGTAGGCATCAAAATATGTTACATTCGGAAGATTTATTTCTTCTACAGCCTGCTGAAGCTTGCTGTTAAACTCCCTTATCGTTGAATTTTCGGTAAAATCACAGGAAGCACATATAGGCGTTATAGAAGCAACGATGATATCCGACTGAGGCGAAACAGCAAGCATTGATTTTATCTCCTTAAGATAAAGCTCCTTGTAATCATCTGAGGTGATCATGTTAACGTCATTCATACCCATAGACATGTAGATATATGCCGGCTGCATTGCCGAAACAGCATCGGTTATATCAAGCTCTGCTCCCTGACATGTAAATGTATAGTCATGAATGCTGCGGATTCCCACTGAACCCTGTGCAAGACCGTTTGCCATCGGGATATATTCAAACATGCTGAAACCGGATGCAATAGAGTCACCCACAACAACCAGTTCCTGCGGATACATGTCATGCCGCTGCTGCTTTTCCTGTGCTGTCAGCGCCGACGCTGATGCCGGTACTGCCGTGTCTGTCGTTTCAGTATCCGATACAGCCGCTGTTGACGAAATTGCTGCGGCACCGGCTGCTGATTGATTGTCACCGGGGGGTGTTGAAGAAGCCTGAGTCACTTCAGCCTTTGACTGCACAGCCGCACTATCTGAAATGCTTCTGCCAATTCCGCTGCTGAAAAGCGACATTATACCGTGTCCGGTAAGAAAACAGAAGAGCATTACAAACGGTCCGAGAGTCATGATTATTCTGTCATATCTTACATGGCGGCGAACCGAAGGGGTTCTGTTCCGCCGTGTATTATATTCTTCGTCTGTGTGTCTGTAAGCGCCGGGATCGGACTGTCTTCTCTGCGGATAAGCAGATATGTCATTCATTTCCGGATATTTAACTGCGCCTGAATTCATTATTCATATCCCCTTTGCTGTCACTGCTTTACTGTGCTGCGAATCTCACCGTTTCCGTAATGAAGATATTATTGCGAAACCGGAATATACAGCTTTTGTTGTATACCGCACAAATATTTTACGGCACACTACAAAACCCTAACTTCTTCATTATACAATATTCGACAAAAAATTACAATAGAATTTACAAAAAAACTTTCAAAATTTCAGCATAATGCCAAAAAAGCCCTCCGCTTAAAGCGAAGGGCTTCTCAAACAATATATCATCCTTATAAAACTGTCAGGTCATCTGCAGCTACATAATAATAGGTATTTCCATTCTCATCATACTGTCCGTACACACCGGAAATCTGGACTTCAGCATTTTCTGCCGGATAATCATCGGGATATGTATGCTCGTTTTCATCCCATATAAACTCTACACCCTGTGTGCAGCAGGCTGTGGTGTCACCGACAACTACAAAATAATAGGTAGTTTTAGTAGTTTCATCATAGCTGCTCGCAAAGTTTCCTTTCAGGCTGACCGTTTTGCCAAGATACGTATCCGGGTTAGTTGCCATGTCATTAACCATGCTGTAGATCATTGTACCGTCCATTTCCGTCAGGTCAAGGTCAACATCCTCCGCAGAACTGCTGTCGTTTTCTGAGGAAACCTCGCTTTCCGCAGAGCTTTCGGATGAACTGCCTGCTTCCGCCAGTGATTCAACTCCTGAGCTGTCGCCGCAGCCTCCGAGCATTGCCATACATGCGATCATTGAAACAATAAGAATACTTTTTTTCATTTTGCTGTCCTCCTTGTAAACAAAGAAATAATACAAAAAATAAAGAATACCACAATATCAGCTGCCACAATTGTTGATCCGACAGGCGTAGAAAACAGTATGGAAAGTATTATGCCGAAGCCTGCACAGATAACTGAAATTACTGCTGAACAGATAATAACACTTTTAAAGCTTTTGAACACTCTCATTGCCGAAAGGGAAGGGAAAATGATAAGTGCCGAAATAAGCAGTGAACCTACAAGATTCATGGCAAGTACTATAATAAGCGCTGTCGTTACGGCAATAACAAGGTTGTAGATCTCAGCCTTTACACCTGTCGCCCTTGTAAAGCTTTCATCAAAGGTAACTGCAAAGACCTTGTTATAAAAGATTATAAATACGGCAAGCACTACCGCTGCCATGGCAATACAAAGCCATACATCTGTTGCGGAAAGAGTCAGGATCGAAGTAGAACCGAAAAGCGTACTGCACACATCGGCGGACATATTTGCCGAATCGGAAAAAAGATTTATAAGCATATAGCCCACCGCCAGAGAACCTACGGAGATCATAGCCACTGCGGCGTCGCCTTTTATTTTTGCGTCATTTCCGGTTCTCAGAAGCAATATTGCTGAAATAACCGTCACCGGAAGAACCAGCAGCGTATTGTTAGTAAGTCCCACAATACCGGCTGCCGCCATCGCTCCGAATGCAACATGGGAAAGTCCGTCCCCTATAAAGGAAAATCTTTTAAGTACGAGGGTGACTCCAAGGAGGGAAGAACACAATGCAATAAGCAGTCCGACTATCAATGCATAGCGTACAAAGGGATATGTAAAATAAAACTTAAGTGTCTCAAATAATTCAGTCATTTTCAGCGCCCCCGTTAATCTCTGTAAATGCTTTTCCTACACTGCTTGAAAGATAGTCATCCTTCGTTCCGAAAAACATCTGCTTTGAGCCGATATGCAGAATATGGGAAGCATACTGCACGGCAGCATGAATATCATGGGAAACCATTATAATAGTTATTTTATCCCTGCTGTTAAGCTTTGCTATAAGCTCATACATCTCATTTGTAGCCTTCGGGTCAAGTCCGGTTACAGGTTCATCAAGAAGCAGCATTTTCCTTGCGGCACACATTGCTCTTGCAAGGAGCACTCTTTGCTGCTGACCGCCGGAAAGCTCCCTGTAACAGCGTTTTGCAAGATGGGTAATTCCGAGTTTTTCCATTGCATCAGAGGCAAGAGCACGCTCATCCCTGTTATAAAATGGTCTGAGTCCGCAGCGGTTTATGCATCCGGATAAAACAATTTCCTTTACGGACGCCGGAAAATCCCTCTGGACTATGGTCTGCTGCGGAAGATAGCCTATCTCATTGCGTCCAATCCCTCCGGACATAGTTATTTCACCGCTCATCTGCGGTCTGAGGTTAAGAAGAGTTTTAATAAGAGTACTCTTTCCTGAACCGTTTTCACCAAGGATATAGAGATAATCTCCCTCGGATACTGTAAAATTAAGTCCCTCAGTTACTACACATCCGTCGTAGCCCAGTGATACGTTCTCACATTTCAGCTGAACACCCATAATTACTTCAACACCTCCTCCAGAACATCATAATTTGATCTCATAATATCAAGGTAGCTTGCGCCTTCGCTTATTTTCTGTGCGGTCACTGCCTGTATTGAGTCAAGTGTCTTTATTTCCTGATCCCTGGAAGATGTATTGTCTATGATCGACTGGGCTATTTTACCGTCTGAACCTTCAATAGTAAATATAGTGCGGACATTAAGCTCATCTACTTTCTGTGCAAGGAATGCAATTGTTTCAAAGCTTGCTTCAGTTTCAGCGGAGCAGCCTGCAAATGCGGCATAATAATCGAGTCCGTAATCATCTGCCAGATACCTGAACGGGAATCTGTCACCAAAAATCACAGTTTTAACTGAAGCCGCACTTGTCATATCCTCAAACTGACTGTCAAGCTCATCCAGCTGTTTGATATAATTATCTGCATTTGTTTTATAATCCTGGGCATTTTCTGTATCAATAAGAGAGATCGTGTCCGCTATTTCAGTACAGAACTCACGGGCGTTCTTTAAGGACAGCCATACGTGTTCGTCATATTCCGGTCCTTCATCACCATCCTCATGCTCCTCCTCTTCAGCTTCCATTCCCTCTTTTATCTCTTCCTCCTTGGCGGCATCACCGAGGACCTCCATAAGATTTATCGTCTTCATATCCTTATTGTTTGCTTCCCCGATGGCGTCATCGACCCACTCGTCCGACTCTCCGCCTACATAGATGAACAGGTCACAATTTGAAATTGTTACCATATCCTGCGCTGTAGGCTGATAATTATGTAAATCAACACCGCTGTCAAGAAGCACTGTAAGCTCTGCATCATCAGCGTGACTTCCGAGGATCTGCTTCGTCCAGTCATACTGCGGAAAAATTGTACATACTATACTGAGCTTGTCCGATGAACTGCCCGTCTGACCGCCGCATCCGGTAAGACACACTGCACCTAAACACAGTGCAGAAACTGTTGTTAATATCTTTTTAAACATAAAAACCTCCGAATTAAACATAGTAAAAGGGTACAGCTATACCATACCTGTCTGAAAATGACATCCAGAGCACAGAAAACCGCTGCAGGAAATACACTCCTGCAGAAAGTGCCGCACAATCACGGCAATATCTGTGCTTTTGCTTTACCGTTTCGTTTAATTCGAAAGTTTAACTTTCAATGAAACCAGAGACGCTCTCGTCTCAAAGCATTTATACAGCATGAATATCACAACGGAAACGGTCAGAATCGGAATAAATACTGCCGCCGCTTTTTTCGGAGCCTCACTGCCGTGGCACAGTCCCTCAAACCGCTGAACAGTGCAGCAAACAGAACAGCTGTCACCTACACAGTCGTGACACTCCTTCACAGTCACGCAGAGGAGTCCGCTGAGGGCAACAAGAACGATCATGATCAGTATAAGAAATGCTGCAATTCTCTGTTTTTTTGTCCTCAACGAAATCACCCTCCTTATCCGAATGTGAATATGATAATCATCCTTAGTTTCAATTATATCACTGCCAGTATCAAAATGTCAATGCAAAATACATATTTTCATGTAATTTTCATATTGCTGACAATAAGAGAAGAAATAATTGTCCGCAATTTATGCAATGACGCCAGTTGTTGCCAGGGAGCAGCACAAATTTCTGCATATCTCCACAAATTACCCTTGAAAATGCCTCCCTATGCTGATATAATAAAATGTGGGAATTCCGGGTGCTGTCAGCAGACGCCCTTCAGACTGTAATAGCTGCCGCAGAAATAGTATTACATGAGATTCCCAAATATGTCAGAATGGAGATATCTATCATGAAAAGAGTTACAGACGATATTATTTATGTTGGTGTAAACGACCATAAGACAGACCTATTTGAGGGACAGTACGCTGTACCGAACGGAATGTCCTATAATTCTTATGTTATTATCGATGAGAAAACTGCTGTTCTGGACACCGTTGACGCAGATTTCGGCGATGAATGGCTGGGCAATATCGAAAACGCACTGGAAGGAAAAGCTCCCGACTATCTTATAGTTCAGCATATGGAGCCTGACCATTCCGCAAATATACTGAAGTTTACTGAAAAATATCCCGACATGAAGATAGTTGCAAATGCTAAAGCATTTACAATGATGGAAAATTATTTCGAGGGTATACAGCTCGATGGGAAAAAAGTAACTGTTGAAAACGGCGGGAAGCTTTCCCTGGGAAAGCATGAGCTTACCTTTGTTTTTGCGCCGATGGTTCACTGGCCGGAAGTAATGGTGACCTACGACGGCACGGACAAAGTACTGTTCTCCGCCGACGCCTTCGGAAAATTCGGTGCGCTGGATATTGAGGAGGACTGGAAGGATGAAGCAAGGAGATATTATATCGGCATTGTCGGAAAATACGGCGTTCAGGTTCAGACACTTCTGAAAAAGGCAGCCGGACTGGATATCAGCATTATCTGTCCCCTTCACGGTCCGGTACTCAGCGATACTATACCGGAATGCCTGAGCCTTTATAATACATGGTCATCCTACGGGGTTGAGAAAGAGGGTGTAATGATAGCATATGCCTCTGTTTACGGCAATACTAAAAAGGCTACGGAAATACTCAGGGACAAGCTCATAGCCGAAGGCTGTCCGGATGTAAAAATATGCGATCTCGCCCGCACAGACATGTCCGAAGCAGTTGCGAATGCATTCAGCTACGGCAAGCTTGTTCTTGCAACGATCACATATAACGGCGATATTTTCCCTTGCATGAAGCAGTTTATAGACGGACTTACCGAAAGAAGCTATCAGAACCGTACTATCGGAATTATTGAAAACGGAAGCTGGGCGGCAACCGCTTCAAAGGTCATTGCAGAAAAGTTTGCAAAGTCCAGAAATATAACATGGCTTGAGAACAATGTCAAAATAACCTCAGCAGTAAAGGCTGAAAATATAGGTCAGATCGAAAACATGGCGAAAGAACTGGTGTGATCTCCGGGTCACCACATAAGACCCTCTATCTCCTCAAAATCAAGCTGGGGCTGAAGTGCCATATTTATTCCGGCAGCAAGCATGGAGGCAGAGCGTTCTACAAGACGATCAACATCACGGGGAGTTACCATCATATTGGGAAGCTCCCCTGAAATTTCTTCTCCGGTGTAATTGCTTACTATGGTATGCATGTCCACAACTGTTGGTATTCCTACGGCAATTACAGGGACGCCCAGAGTAGCTTCGGAAAGCTCACGGCGTTTGTTCTGCACCCCGCTCCCGGGAGAGATGCCCGAATCGGAAAACTGAATCGTTCTTCCAAGGCGGTTTACATCAGAGCATGCCAGCGCATCAACGGCTATGACACATTCCGGCTGTACCTTTTCCATTACCGCATCTATAAGCTCTGCTGTTTCAATGCCTGTCTGTCCCAGTACTCCTCCTGCAATGACCCCTACCGGTCTCAGTCCGGTCAGAAAATCATCCTGAGTTTCAAGCTCCCCTCTCAGGTGGCGTGTTGCAAGAATTTTTGAGGCTGTCATAGGACCGATAGCGTCAGGGGTTATATCACTGTTACCAAGTCCGGCAACGAGTATATTCCCGTCAGGCAGAAAGGGAGAAAGCTCCCTTGAAAATTCTATACACATTTCACGGAAGTCCTTTGAAAGGGATCCGAACACCTCTCCCTCAAGGGTTATATATCTTCCCTTTTTCCTGCCGATAGGCTCACCGCTTTTATCGTCACGGATAACGATCTCGGTTATCTTAAATGCCTTACCCCGTTCGGTTCTGGTGATTCCGCTTAATGCTCCATTGCCTGCGCTTTCCAGCGCAAGGTCGGTTCTTACATTCATTTTTTGCTCTCCTTTTGGTTTTTTCTCTGAAAGTTGTGCATTATGCTTTGTTTCAACCGGATTTTTTCTGTATATTATTTTGAATTTGCCTATTGCATTTTACAGAGTAAAATGGTAAAATAGTTATTGGTATTGGTGCAGAATATGCACAGTATAGATGATCATTACATCTGTGCTTTTCAAAACAACGGTCGTGTCCGGTTTAATAAACCTGCGTTGTTTTTATTCTATGCTGTTTATTCCGGATTATTATTTCACTTTCTGGGAATAATATCTCCGGATGTCTATTATTTATGTTATGGGAGGTGCAACGAAATGCCGAATATTAAATCCGCAATGAAGAGAGTTAAGGTTAACAAGACAAAGGCTGCTGCCAACAAGGCAAGAAAGACAAATCTTAAAACAGTCCTCAAGAATGCTGATGCAGCATGTGTGAATAACACAGCAGACAAGGCAGAAGCAATCAGAGTTGCTATAAAGAAGGTAGACCAGGCTGCTTCCAAGGGTCTTATTCACAAGAATAAGGCAAGCAGAAAAAAGGCTCAGCTTGCTAAGAAGCTTAACGCAGCAGGCTAATCGTTTTTATTAAATCAGATTAATAATGCATGTGGGCATGTCTTTGGGCATGCCCGTTTTTTTATGGTAAAACCTGAGCGGACCGCATTATGCAGTCCGCTCAGACTGTAGAAAAGCCTTGTTTTAGGGGCTGATCAGGGGCAGCCCTCTCTTACAGGGCATGCCCCTCTTTCAAAACAGTCCACTGGACTGTTTTGAAATTCACCCTATGCGGAGCGCCCATCAGGCAAAGGATTTCGCCCTCTGCGGAGGGCGAGCAGGGGTGACTCCCCACAGTGTGGGGAGATGTCACGAAGTGACAGAGGGGACGGGCTCGGTTAGAGTTGCCCCATGCACCCCACAAGCTTTTATGCCAAAGGCATGCACAGCAGAAAAAGCTTGACCAAAACTTTTACATTGCTCTCCGCATGCTAAAAGACTTTTTTCGGCAAACTGAGCGGACCGCATTATGCAGTCCGCTATGGTTTTATATTATTTTATACCGTTCATTGCTGCGTCAACAATTTCCTTAAAATACCATGTAAGATTCTTTCTGTCAAGAAGACCAAATGCTCCCTCTCCGTCCTTAACGCCGTTGTCCCAGATAAAGCAGGTGATTCCTCTCTCCTTTGCCGCCTTTACATAATATTCCATATGCTTTACACGGTCGGCTGTATTATCCTTGTTAAGCGAACCAAATTCCCCGATAATTGCCGGAACACCCTTATCGATCAGTTCTGACTTGATAAGGTCGAAATTCTTGTCAAGCTCTGCCTTGTCAGCGTCTGAAAATGTTGATGTACCACTCTGGTCGAGAGCAAAGCTGTACGGCGAATAAGCATGGATCGATACGATAATATGCTTGTCATCCGGTATATTTATTGATTTGATGGCAGTTTCGTCCATTGCCGCAGCGTGACATGTAATAACAAGAGTTCTTGTGGAATTATTACCGCCGGATTTTCTTACTGTGTCAATAAAGGCTGCAAACAAATTATTTATAACCTCACGCTCTTCCGCCGTTCCGCATGACCATTCATCCTGACCGCCGATAACTCTCGGTTCGTTCATGCCCTCAAAGAGGAGATGTTCATCATAATTTTTGAAACGTGAAGCGATCTGCTCCCATATCTTAACAAATTTTGCTTTTACTGCTGCCTCGTCAGCCTTGGTAGGATTGAGCCATGTATAGTCGTCGTGATGTACATTGATTATTGCATACATTCCGTTGTCAATTACGTAATCAACGACCTCGTTTACACGGCTGAGCCATGCCTCGTCAATAGTATCACCATTTAAATGATCCGTCCACGAAACAGGGATCCTGACAGCATTAAAGCCTGCTGCCTTGACAGTATCTATCATCGCCTTGGTGGTCTTGGGGTTGCCCCAGGCTGTTTCACCATCGCTGGCATAATCGGTATAGTCATAGCAGTCAAGAGTATTTCCCAGATTCCAGCCGATTTTCATATCCTTTACAATTTCCGCCGATGTTTTTTCTCCGGCTGAACTGCTGTCTGTTTCAGGGACATCTGCGTCTGCATCTGCCTGGACATCAGCCGTTCCGGAAGATGCACTGCTGTACTTGACAGTAACATTTTTAAGATTTACTGTATCGTTATTGCTCCACCAGTAACCGAGCATAACCTCTCCGTCAGATTTGATATATTCCTTTATTTCTTCAGGAACGAGCCAGTAAAGGGTCGCAGAATTCGAGCTTGTCATTACAGCAATGTTGCCGCTCTGATACCAGCCCTTGTCAGTTTTGTCGGGGCAGGAGTCATCTACAGAAATACCAAAAGCACCGGAATACTTCTGAAGTTCAGCACCGCCTTCAACATTAAATTCAAAATACTGCGGAATACCGTCAGCCGGAATCATATCTGAAAGCGGGAGCTTTACAGTTTTATCCGATTCGCTTCCGTATGAGAGAGACTTGTTTACATCGATGGTCTTTGTCCCGTCAACCGGAATCTCTGCCGTTGTGGAATAATTGCAGATTATGCTTGCAAGTCTGAGCTTTTGCAGACCGCCCCACCAGTAGCCTATTTCAATACTGCCTGTATCGGTGGTATTGACATAATCCTTTATTTCAGAAGGAACATCCCATTTAACCTCAAGATATGCGCTGTTTACGCTCATTTCAAAGTCATCCGACTGATACCAGCACTTATCCGTTGCAGCAGGACAGGACTCATCAACCGATATTCCGCATGCCCCCTTATAGCTGCTTATATTGGAAGAACCATCCTCAGCGTAGAAAACAAAAACAAATGAATCCACCTTATCTCCCGGCCGCACAAAATCACTCATATTTGCTTTATAGGTCTTGTTGCCGTCATAATCGAGAATTTCATTTATATCGCTTTTCTCGCTTCCCATTGAAAAGCTTACCGTCTCTATGGGACTTACATGTTCTGTTGTAGTTACAACAGTTTCTGTTGTCGCTTCAGTGGCTGCTTCAGTTGCAAGCGTTGTCTGGACAGCCGATGATTCCGATGAAGAATTATCCTCCCCATCTCTGGTAAGCGACCAGATAAGTATGCCCCCGAGGACAAGGATCACAACCGCCATAACGGCTACAATGATTTTCAGCGATTTACTGCTCTTTTTTTCCATAAATACTCTCCATTCCGCCGCATTTATATTTTTGCAGGCAGAATTTCCCTCTAGCGGCATAGGGAATTCATGCCAAAAACTCTTATCTGACAGCTTTTCTGCCTATTTTCTCTCCCATTTTTACAACAGTTTCAAAGCCGTCAGCCGTATTCTTTATAATATCTTCGTCAAATTCTGCTGTATTTTCCGGGAAAATAAGTACCACTGTAGAACCGCCGAACTCGAACATTCCCTTTTCATCTCCGCGCCTGAATCTGTGCTTCTGATGATGATTCTTTATCCTGCCCACCAGCATTGCGCCGACCTCAGCCTGAATAACATCCCCGAAATTCTCTGTATGCAAAATTGTAAATTCTCTCGTATTCTCCCTGTAGATATCCGCTTTTTCGAGAGCCACAGGATTGACCGTATGGTAAACTCCGTTTATATGGACATTTCCCGACTTAGTGCCGTTATCAAAATAAATATAGCGGTGATAGTCGGAAACCTCAAGGCGGAAAATACAGAAATATCCGCCCTCATATTTTTTTGCAAGCTTTCCGCACCTTAAAAATTCGTCAACGTGGTAGGAAACTCCTTTGATCTCAAAAATACTGTCCCTGTCAATTTTATACACCGTAAGCTTTGAGTCGCAGGGACTTACAAGAGAATGGGCTTCCATATCAATGGGACGTGCCTCCGGACGTATCTTTCTTGTAAAAAACTCATTATAAGAGCCGTAAGACGCCGGCTCATATTCGGTCAGGTCAAGCTTTGCACTCTTTATAAATGCAGGTATCATTTTTGTTGACAGCGCAGAATTACAGAATACACCTGCCGCTCTGGAAACGACAGGTGATGTAAGACCTCTAAGTGCAATACTGCCCCCGATTGTTTTATAAAGAATATCAAGCATGCTCTTCTGACTGTTATTGCCGGGAATAATATTTCCCTTTCTGTCTTTAACCTTATATTCCAATATTATCTCCTTTATTTAATTTTATATCTGTAGAGAAGCCACAAAAATTCCAGTGCACCTATGCCCACAAATATAAGCATAGTTTTCATCTGAGGCTTCTTGATTTTGAAACGTGTAATAAAAGCAATTCCTATTGCAAGCATTACAACTGCATAAACATCCGCAAAATATTCATATCCGATATTCTTTTTAAAGCCATAGAGCAGCGGGATTATAAGTGCTACGCTGGTCACCGGCAGCCCCTCATAAGTTTTGCGGACATCCTTGGTTTTCTTCTGACGCTCCTCTTCCATTACATTGAAGTATGCAAGCCGGATAACCGCAGCAAGAGTGAAAAACGCAAGAATGAAATAATGATAAATATGCCTCATCCCGACAGCCCAGCCTATGGCTCCCGGAAGAAATCCGAAACAGATAAGGTCACACAGGGAATCAATCTGGATACCAAACTTCTTTTCCGTTTCTGTGCGTTCCCTAGTCCTTGCGATTTTTCCGTCAAACATATCGCATAAACCTGCGATAAGGAGAGCAATTACAGAAACGATTATATGCTTTCCGTCCATTGCATAGTAAATACCGGTTACAGCTGATACGAGTCCTATATATGTAAGAATTACTGTATAATTATAAAAACCAATCATTAACAAAAACCTCTCTATATAACAAAGGCGTCCTATGCTGACAAAGCACTGCCGCCTCAGGGCACACGCTTACAGAATAATATTATAACAGACTTTCAGCAATTTTTCAAGAGAATTTCAAAATTCCTACATATCGCACAAAAAAATAAGAAAGCAATCACCAAATACAGTATAATGTTAATTGTTTTATTATGACTATTTATGATATTTTCCGCCGCTGTTTATCTGGAACGCCCTGTAAACCTGTTCGAGAAGCATGACTCTTGCAAGCTGATGAGGAAAGGTCATTTCTGACATGGACAGTTTAAAATCAGCCCTCGACTTGACCTTATCCGCAATTCCGAAAGAGCTTCCGATAACAAACGAAACTGTACTCTGCCCCCTGACCGGTATTTCAGAAATCATTTCTGCAAGCTTTATACTGGAAAGCTGTTTTCCCTCAATGCACATAGGGATAATATATCCGGAAAGATTTTTTAAAACAGCATCTCCCTCAGCGTCAAGAGCCTTTTTTATCTCCCTGTCCGACGGATTGTCCGGAAGACGATACTCGTCAAGCTCAATTACCGATACATTGCCGAATCTTTTAAGTCTTTTAAGGTATTCCTCACAAGCATCCCTGAGATACTTTTCTTTAAGCTTACCGACTGTTATTATTTTTACATTCAGCATCAGAACACCACCATTTTTCCTGTTGTTTCAACCGGTGCGACCTCAAGTATGTAATCACGGTTTCTGACAAATTCAGATAAACCTTCCTCAACGGTCTGATCAGCCTTATAGGGAGTATTATTCTCCTGACTGAGATGACCAAGAATAAGCTGTGTCGTGCCGGTTCTTATAAGCTCCGCCGCCTGCTGTGCACAGTCCACATTTGAAAGATGCCCATGGTCGGAGCGGATACGTTCCTTCAGGTAATAGGGATAAGGACCGTTCCTCAGCAGCTTTTCGTCATAATTCGACTCCAGAAGGACAAGATCACAGCCTGTGATATTCTCTCTTACTGTTTCCGTTACATGCCCCAGGTCTGTACATACTGCACAGGCTCTGCCGTCGGAAGTTTTTATTCTGTAGCCGCAGCTTCTCACCGTATCATGGGGAG
>JBJEQU010000121.1:0-3930 GCA_051881935.1 Porcipelethomonas sp.
CTTGACCAAAAAGAAAAAACTGGCTTCTTACTGCTGCTGAACTTCTCTTCTCCCAATAGCCGGCACTGTCACGCCCCCGACTTTTGACGCCTTCGGCTGTCCCCGGTGCTGAGCGGCAATAAAAAAGGGATTTTTTATGGAGCGGCAGAATTCAAATTCCCTTTTATTAAATTCTTATGTTACCTGGGTGATTGAGTTTTAAGTTGACTTAGCAATTATGAGTTTACCCTGCAGCAGTCAGACATGCCCTTTTACTGGGTGAGTTTTAGTTCAGAAGCAATTTCCTGTTAATTTTTCTTTAATCAATTTTTCTTTTTAAAGAAAAATTGTGTGTTCTTTGCTTCGTTTCTTGCACAAGCAAGAAATGAAGAGAAAAAGAAAATTGGTATAGTTTATTATGGTTTGAATGAAAAAATAGCAAGACCAGTTTTAGCGGCTGTAAGCGGAAGAAAAAAACTTTGTGCATACAAAGAAATGAAGCAGGCAGCATACCTGCCTCCCCTCCTTGATAGAAGCCGGAGAATATGCTATAATAAATGCACAGCATTTATTATAATTATCTTAATGCCCTTGCAGATACGCAAATCAGAGATTTGCTCCCTGCATATCGGGCAATTATAGCAAAAATCTGCGATTTTATGCTATAATAAATGCACAACTAAAGTAAAACGGAGAAAAAACTATGCCTGTTATTATAAATCAGATATGCGGCGGACTTGATGAAAGCGAAGCCGCAGTTATTCAGAAAGCGCTCAGGGCGGTAGGGCTCAGCAGCCGTGACGTTAAAAAAGCCGGAATAAACAAAGTCTCTCTGGACGCCCGGAAGCGCGGCAGCATTCACTTTGTATATTCGGTTTATGCAGAGCCTGCGGACGAAAGGACAGAAAAGCGGCTTCTTGGAAACAAACGCTGCCGTCCGGTCCCGCATGCTGAGATACACCCTGTCATATCTGACAAAAAAAGAAACGGAGAGATCGTCATTGCCGGCTTCGGTCCTGCCGGAATGTTCTGCGGACTTGTCCTTGCCCGAAACGGCTACAGACCGGTCATACTCGAAAGGGGAGCCGATGTTGACAGACGCATAAAAGATGTTTCTTCCTACTGGTCCGGAGGGGAACTGAACTTAAATTCAAATGTCCAGTTCGGAGAGGGCGGAGCCGGTACATTTTCTGACGGCAAGCTGACCACTCGTATAAACGACCCCCTGTGCCGGTATGTTCTGGAGGAATTTGTGCGGTTCGGCGCACCGGAGGAGATACTCATAAAAGCAAAGCCCCATATCGGAACAGACAACCTCCGCAGTATAGTCAGAGCACTGAGAGAGGAGATAATATCCCTCGGGGGGAGAGTGCTGTTTGATTCAAGGCTTGATGACATAAGGCTTCGTGATAACAGCATAAGCAGTATAGTATATAATAATTCCACTGAAATAGAAACGGCTGCGGCAGTTCTTGCGGTAGGGCATTCCGCAAGGGATACCTTTGAGATGCTTCTCAACAGGCAGGTGTTTATGCAGTCCAAGCCCTTTTCCGCAGGTGTCAGGATCGAGCACAGGCAGAGAGCCGTTGATGAAAGTCTTTACGGCAGCCTTGCCGGCAGTCCGCTGCTGCCTGCCGGTGAATACCAGCTTTCCCACCGCCGCTCCGACGGAAGATGCGTTTACACCTTCTGCATGTGCCCCGGAGGACATGTAGTTCCGGCGGCAAGCGAAGCCGGTACTGTTGTTACAAACGGAATGAGCAGCTTTGCCCGTGACGGTGAAAATGCCAATGCCGCACTGGTGGTTTCAGTTTCGGAAAAGGATTACGGCAGCGGCATTCTTGCCGGAATGGAATTTGCAAGGAAGATCGAGCAGCAGGCGTTTGCCACAGTGCAGGGAGGAAAAACTGCTCCGGCAACGACAGTAAGAGGCTTTCTGGATGGTACTCCCTCACTGAAAACCGGCATTGTCCCCACCTATGACAGAGGACTTCACCCATGCAGCTTTGAGGAGATATTTCCGAAATCCATAACCGATATGATGAGGGAGGGACTGGGAGTATTTTCCGGAAAAATGCACTGCTTTTCTGATGGTGACGCTTTGCTTACTGCTCCGGAAACCAGGACATCATCTCCGGTACGTATCACGAGGACGGAGCAGTTCAACTCTGTTTCAGCGGAGAATCTCTATCCCTGCGGCGAAGGGGCAGGGTACGCCGGAGGAATAATGTCCGCTGCTGTGGACGGTGTAAAAACTGCCCTTGCCGTAATGAGCAGGGTGGGAAGATAAAAATTCCTGTTTACTTTTGGGGCGAAATATGGTATCATTTAAGGAAGCGCTGATTAAATCTGGTGCGCAGATTGCGCAGTCAGATTTTTCGTCAGATTGCATAGAAATTTCGCAGGCATACTGGCGTACCCCAAGGGCACTTCCTCCGGGCGTATGTCAAGAAATTTATGTGTGATATGACGGAAAATATGCAAGCAAGATGTGTGCCAAGCCGACAGGCTTGATTTAATCAGTGATTCCTTAATAAAACGGATCGCAGAAATGAACCACAGGAGGTATAAATGAAAAAGGCACTGAAGAATATCCTGATTATTTCCGAGCTTATTATTATAATTTTTCTGTCAATTGTAGTGTTTTTTCTTTACAGGAAAAATAACCAGTCGGTGGAAACTATGGGTACTGCCGGTACATATGACGGTGAAGAAGCGGGATATGAGGATGTTGCAGGTAAGGTCAGCGAGAATTACTATGAACTCAGCGGCAAAAAAATTCTCCTTGAGGACGGTACATTCGGGGAAATATGGATACCGGTTCTTGAAAATGTTCCGGCATTTTCAAGAAACATAGAACAGATAGAAACACGAAACGGACGGAAATATTATATTGAGGACAGCGGTATCACTTCTATCCTCGGGGTGGACGTTTCTGTGCACCAGAATGATATTGACTGGGAGCTGGTCAGGCAGTCGGGTATAGATTTTGCGATGATACGTCTGGGTTACAGGGGATACGGTACCGGAGGAATGGAGCTTGACGAAAAATTTGAAGAAAATGTGAGGGGTGCAAGAGCTGCCGGACTTGATGCAGGAGTATATTTCTTTTCCCAGGCAATAACTGCTGAGGAAGCTGTTGAGGAAGCAAATCTTGTAATCGACAGTATAAAGGATCTTGATGTGAATTATCCGGTGGTTTTCGACTGGGAGATAATCACTGAGGATTCTGCAAGAACCGACAATGTGCCGGTGGACACGCTTACTGACAGCTGTGTTGCATTCTGCGAGACTATTAAAAATGCCGGATATACTCCTATGATCTATCAGAACAAGCGTACATCCATATTCAAGCTTGACCTGAACCGTCTTAATGACTATGATTTCTGGCTTGCGGAGTATAATGACGAGCCGTCATACTATTATGATTTTGATATGTGGCAGTATTCAAGCAGCGGCAAGGTTCCCGGCATCAAGGGCAATGTGGATATGAATATCAGCTTTAAGGATTACAGCGAGTAAGCATAATCATTTAAATAGTACATATTCTCTGCAGGGGTCGATGTTTACATCGACCCCTATCATAAATTCCCTTTTATTATATTCTTATGTAACATGGGTGATTGGGTTATAAGTTAATTTTGCAATTATGAGTTTACCTTGCAGCACAGACATGCCCTTTTACTGGGTGAGTTTTAGTTCAGAAACAGTTTTATATTAATTTTTCTTTAATCAATTTTTCTTTTTAAAGAAAAATTGTGTGTTCTTTGCTTCGTTTCTTGCACAAGCAAGAAATGAAGAGAAAAAGAAAATTGGTATAGTTTATTATGGTTTGAGTGAAAAAGTAACAAGATTTGTTTTAGCCGCAGTAAGCGAAAGAAAAAACTTTGTGCATACAAAGAAATGAACAGAAAAAAGAAAATTGATATATTTCAGCATTATTATCAAGAA
>JBJEQU010000122.1:0-3921 GCA_051881935.1 Porcipelethomonas sp.
GCAACAAAATTATGCTCGAAAATCCGCATACATTTCCTATGTGGACAGGTTCTAAAATGCGCCCCGGAAAAGGGACGCATTCTCTGAATATTTCTTCTAATCACTCAACAGCACTTTCATAAGTACCAAGTATTATTTCAACAAGTCTTCCGGTATCGAGCGAATCAATCTTTCCATCCTGATTTACATCAGCATTTGCCAGCGCCGCAGGGTCACTGATAGGATAGATATCCGGACTTGCATTGAACTTTGCAACCTTTGTCAGGTCAGATATACCCAGTCTGCCGTCAAGGTCAGCGTCTCCGGGCAGTGCAGAAGCTGCGATAACCGGGTCTCCTTCACCGTCCGAAACAACGGCAGTCGATTCCTGTGTTCCGTAGAAAGGCATGGTTGGCAATAAATAGTCATATCCCTCCGGATAGATATTATATTCCCTGTTCAGGGCATAAACGACTTCAATTGCCTCCTCGCAGGTTATGTCTTCATCATAGCTCAGTCTGACATAATCACGGACACCTGCAATCTCTTTATCAGAAACGAACATTTCCTCAACCTGTGCTTTCAGACCTTCTGCCTCTAAAAATCCATTTATTTCATCTGCGGAATATTCACTGCAAAAATCAGGAGTATTAACATTCGAAAGCTTATCCATATAGATTCTTAACGGACTGAAAAATCTCATGTTTTCCGTTCCCCATTCAGCACGAAATTCAGCAAAAGACGGGTCAAAGCTTTCACTATTTTTATATTTATACAAATGCTTAATGACCGAACTGTCGCCGTTTACATTCCATCCCAAAAGAACTTCCGTTAAAAGCTCTTCGTTGGAAGGTCTCTCACCGCAATATTCATCGATGTAATTTATATAGTCCTGATTTTCAAGATCATAGGTCTGCTCAGCAGAAACAGCCGGGAAGGCACATGCCGTCATAACAGCGAAAACAGATAAACCGGAAAGTATTTTTCTGAATGTTTTTTTCATAAATATCACCTCATTAATCCACACTGAAAATTATTACAGCCAGAACCGGCTTTATTGACATTTAAGGAAGCACTGATTCACGATTTTGTATATATATATATATATATTAACATAATGCTTTCTGTATTTCAATGGGTTTTTTTCACAAATTTTCACAGAGATTTTTGTATAGTATTTCATGCTTATCGGGCAGCATAAAGGACACGCCGAAGCGTGTCCTTAGTTTAACCTTTATTCATCAGCGTTTTCCCAGTTATGGTAAACATTCTGAACATCATCATTATCCTCCAGATGCTCAAGGAGAAGTCCCATTTTCTTAATCTGCTCTTCATCTGTCAGTGTTGTATAAGTGGAAGGGATCTGATCCACCTCTGCTGAAAGAATGTTGTAGCCTTTTGCCGCAAGACCCTCCCTGAGATTTCCAAGCTCAGAGGGTTCGCAGGAAAGCTCGATTACCTCATCCTCAGAATTCATATCATCTGCGCCGCATTCAAAAGCGTCGTCCATAAGCTTGTCCTCGTCAACACCGTTATTTTCAACAAGAACAATACCCTTCTTTGTAAACATGAAGGACACGCATCCGCTGGTACCCAGGTTTCCGCCGAACTTGTCAAAATAATGGCGTACATCGCCGGCTGTTCTGTTTTTGTTGTCGGTAAGACATTCAACAATTACCGCAACACCATTAGGACCATAACCCTCATAGATCATTGTTTCGTAATTGTTCTTGTCTCCGCCGCCGGCAGCCTTCTTGATAACTCTTTCGATATTGTCATTGGGGACGTTATTCTGCTTTGCCTTTGCAATAAGGTCACGAAGCTTTGAGTTATTGTTCGGATCCGGACCGCCTTCCTTAACGCAGACGGTGATCTCTCTGCCTATCTTTGTAAAAATCTTACCCTTGGCAGCGTCTGTCGCCTCTTTTTTTCTCTTGATATTATTCCATTTTGAATGTCCTGACATTAATGTCACACTCCTGACTTATATAAAATTATAAACTATTCCATATTCCATATCAGATCAAAAAGCTCATGAATACGCTCCTCCGCTCCGAGCAGATGAAGATACCCAAAAAGGCATTCAAGAGCTGTTGCACGTCTGTAGTCCGCCGTACTGGAATGCTTGGGAACAGTGTTTCCCGTTGCGTTTCTGCCTCTTTTTAATATTGCCGTTTCCTTTTCAGTCAGCAGAGGTGAGATCACCTCAACCGCCCTGGACTGATATTCAGCGCATACCCTTGAAACTTTAAGTTCATGAAGCTTTGACACCGGGAGATTTGCCGAAAACAGAAGTCTTTCACGAACAAGCTGTTCATATACACTGTCACCCAGAAATGCCAGTGATAACGGACTGTACTGATTAACTTCTCTTTCTGTTAGCTTTTCGTTCATATATTTTACCTGACATAATCAAACTCGAATCCCATAATATTGACAGTATCTCCCTCGTCAATACCCATACTTTCGAGCTTGTCTATTATACCGCTTCTGCGAAGAACCTGCTGAAAATACTGGAGGGATGAATAATCGTCCATGCTTATAGTTCTCATGATCGGCTCCAGCCATTTTGCATCAACGAAATAAACTCCGTCCTCCACCTCAACTTCAAATTTTGTATTCGAAAGGGCTTTTTTCTCGATTTCCTCCTGAGTGACAGGTTCTGCCTCATAGGATTTTACTGGTGGAAGCTCTTCAAGTTTCTTTGCAACAGCATTGACAAGTTCCCGTGTCCCCTGTGTTGTTGCAGCGGATATAGGGAAAAACTCCATTCCCTGCTGCTGAGCAAACTGTCTTACTTTTTCAATCTGTTCTTCCGTAGCCATATCACACTTGTTTCCGGCAATTATCTGAGGGCGCTGAGCAAGCTCTTCGCTGAAATTTTCAAGTTCTTTATTAATAGTATTAAAGTCCTCTATCGGGTCACGTCCCTCAACGCCTGAAACATCAAGAACATGAACAATAAGGCGGCATCTTTCAACATGCCGTAAAAACTCATGTCCCAGCCCTACGCCGTCACTTGCACCCTCAATAAGACCGGGAATATCCGCCATGACGAATGACTTCTCGTCCCCCAGCTTGACTACTCCCAGAACAGGGGTAAGGGTAGTAAAGTGATAATTTGCGATTTTGGGCTTTGCGGCGCTTACAGAGGAGATCAGCGTGGATTTTCCCACATTTGGAAATCCCACAAGTCCCACATCCGCAATAAGCTTCAGTTCAAGAGTTACCTCGTATTCCTCACCAGGAAAGCCGGGTTTTGCAAATCTCGGAATCTGTCTGGTAGAGGATGCAAAATTGCAGTTGCCTCTCCCGCCGTTTCCGCCCTTGGCGATGACCTGCGGTTCATCTCCGGAAATGTCAGCCATGATCCTTCCTGTATTTGCATCACGGATAACCGTACCTCTCGGAACTCTTATAATAAGATCCTCGGCACTTTTTCCTGTACATCTGTTAGAACCGCCGTTCTCGCCGTTTTTAGCAACATATTTCCGCTTATATCTGAAATCTATAAGGGATGAAAAATTATCGTCGGCAGCGAAAATTATATCGCCGCCCTTTCCGCCGTTTCCGCCGTCAGGTCCGCCGGAAGCCACATATTTTTCACGATGAAATGATATTGCACCGTCTCCGCCGTTTCCGGCTTTAATTTTTATTTTCGCCTTGTCAACAAACATTTTTTCACCTCTCCGTTTCCCTGTTATCATCCGCATCAGCAGACAATTTATTTTCCAAACAAGAAAATCCCGTGCCAGACAGCCCGGGATCTCCATTTACTTTAGCCAGATTACTGTGCGTAAACGCAAACCTTCTTGCGGTCACGTCCAACTCTTTCAAACTTAACTCTGCCGTCAACCTTTGCAAACAGAGTATCATCAGAACCGATACCAACACCCTCTCCCGGATGAATATGTGTACCTCTCTGACGAACGATAATATTGC
>JBJEQU010000123.1:0-3897 GCA_051881935.1 Porcipelethomonas sp.
GACTCCCCGGCGCATACTCCGCAACAATGCTGGGCTGGGGCTACTACGAATTCAAAGACGCATTTGCAAGAACAGGACAGGCTGAACACCTGAGGACTATAACCGATTATTTCTGCGATTACTTTAAAAGATGCACCGTTATGAGCGGCTCTGCCGTTAAAGCCTTCTGCTATCAGGTTGGCAACGGCGATACAGACCACAATGAATGGATGCCCCCTGAAAAACAGACCCTTGCAAGACCGGCATATTTTGCCACATCAAGCAATCCCTGCACTGACGTTGTTGCAGAAACTGCTGCCGCCCTTGCAATGAACTACATAAACTTTAAAAATACCGAGGATCTTACCTACGCAAAGGCACTTTATGCATTTGCAAAGTCCAATAACAAGGCAAATCATCAGTCACAGTCCTATTATCAGGGTACGAGCTATCTTGACGACTTAGCGCTTGCTTCAATTCTCCTTTATAAGGCGACAAATACTGCGTCCTATAAAACCGACTGCGCAAGCTGGATAAGCCAGTCCAATTATGCTTATACATCCGATTATCCGCTGTGCTGGGACAGTGTATGGCCGGCAGTAAATGCGATCTATGCAAATGAATGGGACAGAGTCGCTGACAACCTCAATACCAATAAAAATAATTATAATACCTCCGAAGGCTACGCCTGCCGCAGTGACTGGGGCTCCGCAAGATATAATACCGCCTGTCAGCTTGTGGGTCTTGTTTATGACAAATATAAAAATACTACGACCTATACTGCATGGGCAAGACAGCAGATGGAATATCTCTTCGGCTCAAACAAGAATAATCAGTGCTATATGGTAGGCTACGCCTCAAATTCAGTTTCCCACCCTCACCACAGGGCGGCAACAGGCTTTACCGGCTTCCCGTCAGAAAATACTGGCAAGGCTCATGCAAATATTCTTATCGGCGCACTTGTGGGCGGTCCGGACAAAAGCGGAAATTATGTTGACAATACCGATCAGTTCACCTATACAGAAGTAGCTGCCGATTACAATGCAGCATTTGTCGGCGCTCTGGCAGGTCTTTATCTCAAATACGGCTCCGGACAGACTGTTGCTTCAAGCATACCCGGAGTTTCCGGCAGCACGGCTTCTGTGACCACTGCGGCGACAACTCCTGCGATAGTTACCTCGACCGCTGTTTCGCCGGATGACGCAGTGCCGGGGGACGCAAACCTTGACGGCAAGCTGGATATCCGTGATGCTGCGTATATTGCGTATCTTCTTGCGATACAGAAAAGCTCCCTCCTGCCGTATAAATCCGACTATAATTCAGATGGAAAAATTAATATCCGTGACGCAGCGGCAATCGCAAAGTATCTGGCTTCTGCAAGATAAAAAACAGCTGCGTCAGTAAATATCAGGGCTTATTGCATGAAAATTGCGGTAAGCCCTGAATTATTAATAGAATATTAATAATTTGTTCACTGAATATTAATAAATCGGCGGTGGCAATATTGTATAATAATAGTGGTATATTATGGTAATTTTTTATTTATTTTGAGGAGGACGATATCTGAAATGAAGAGATCAAAATTGTTCAGACGCTTAAAGGCAGCCGCTGTAGGTGTGGCTGTGTCGGCAGCAGCTATTGCTGCCCCTGCCGCTATGCCGGAGCAGAACGCAGACGCTGCAACGGAAGTAAACTTTGCAAAGGCACTGCAGTATTCTCTTTACCTTTATGACGCCAATATGTGCGGACCAAATGTAGGGGAAACATCACAGCTGGACTGGCGTGATGACTGTCATACCTACGATTCAAGTGTTTCCACTCCTTATGGTACGCTTGATTTGAGCGGCGGATTCCATGACGCCGGTGACCACGTCAAATTCGGTCTTCCAGGCTCCTATTCCGCAACAATGCTGGGCTGGGGATACTACGAATTCAAGGACGCTTTCGTTCAGATCGGTGAGGCGGATCACCTCCGTACAATAACCGATTATTTCTGTGACTACTTTAAAAGATGTACCGTAATGAGCGGTTCTACTGTACAGGCTTACTGCTATCAGGTCGGTGACGGTGATACAGACCATAACGAATGGATGCCCCCTGAAGACCAGACCCTTGCAAGACCGGTATATTTTGCGACCTCCAGCAACCCCTGTACGGATGTAGTTGCTGAAACTGCCGCTGCCCTTGCAATGAACTACGTAAACTTCGGCAATACAGAGGATCTGACCTACGCAAAGGCACTTTATAATTTCGCTAAGTCAAATAATAAAGCGGCGCATTCTGAACAGTCCTACTACGTCAGTGACTCGTATCTGGACGACCTTGCACTGGCATCTATCATACTTTACAAGGCAACCAACGATTCCAGCTATAAAACAGACTGTGCAAGCTGGATAAGCCAGTCAAATTATGCTTATACCTCCGACTGGCCTCTCTGCTGGGGAAGTGTATGGCCGGCAGTAAATGCTATCTATGCAAATGAATGGAGCAGAGTTTCCGAAAACCTTGATAAGAACAAAAACGGATATACTACCTCAGAGGGCTATTACAGCCGTGACAGCTGGGGCTCCGCAAGATACAACACCGCATGCCAGCTTGTAGGTCTTGTTTACGACAAGTACAACAATTCATCCACCTATGGAGCATGGGCGAAAACACAGATGGAATACCTCTTTGGCTCAAACAAGAACAATCAGTGCTATATGGTAGGCTATGATACAAACTCAGTTACCCATCCTCACCACAGGGCGGCAACCGGATTTACAGGCTTCCCGTCAGAGAACCAGGGCAAGGAACATGCCAATGTTCTCGTAGGCGCCCTTGTAGGCGGTCCGGACAGCAGCGGCAACTATGTTGACGAGACTGAGCAGTACACCTATACAGAGGTAGCTACCGACTACAATGCAGCATTCGTCGGCGCTCTGGCAGGTCTTTATCTGAAATATGGTTCGGGACAGTCTCCAGCCTCAAGTGTACCGGGAGTTTCCGGCGGTTCAACACCTGTTGTGACAACACCGGCAGTTACAACCGCTGTTACTACAAAGGCTACTACAGTAACGACTACAGTTTCCACAACAAAGGCAGCAACCACGGTTACAACTACAAAGTCCTCCGGAGCTGGTGAAATAACACTGGTAAGTACAGCGGCGACCACTTCGACAACTGCAAAGACAACCTCCGCACCTACAGGCTCGGGCAGTCAGTCTGTAAGCGTAAACAGCAGTGTGGATTATACGGACGATAACAGCAAGAACTGCAATATTCCGCTTTCCGATATACTGCCGGAGGGGGCAAAGGCAAAGCAGATCATTGTAAATCTTACTGCAGGCGGAGATATCGGAACTATCTCCTGCGGCGGCGGTATTGCCGCTGACACCTGGATATCCCTTTCGGTTACATCCCAGAGCGGTACAGGTTCCTCTGTACAGGTTCTGTTTGACGTGTCACAGTATTCGGACGTTATCGACAGCGATGATCTCTTCCAGTTCAGCTACTGGTGGGGAAGCCAGCAGTCGGTTACAGTGGACTCTGTAATATGCGTGTATGAGGGCGGCACCTCTGCGGTTACTACAACAACAACTGCTGCAACTACTGCAAAAACCACATCCTCAACAACTGCGTCATCAACTACAAAGGCAACTACCGCTGCGGCAGCAACAACAACTACTACAGGAAGCAGTGTAATCGATGAGATCGACTGGAGCAGAGTCATCTACGGTGATGTGGATCTTAACGGCAAGGTTTCTGTAAGCGATACAGTACGCCTTGCAAAATACCTTGCAAGCAAGACTCTTTATCCTCTGAACGCCACTGCTGTTGAGAATGCAGACTGCTTGTACGATAATGTTATAGACGCCCGTGATGGTCAGAGACTTATCGAATTCTGTCTTGGTCTTGTATTTTCATTAGGTAAATAAA
>JBJEQU010000124.1:0-3897 GCA_051881935.1 Porcipelethomonas sp.
CGATAAAGTTACAGTAAATACTATAACCGATTACGGTTTTGAAGCCGAGGGAAAGCTGGTCACCTCATACGTCAGAGGTGACTATGATGTGTATGTGAATCCGTACGGAGTGTGCAGCTGGACAGAAGGCTCTGTGGAATCAGTGCTTGAATGTAAATGGGCAGCATGGAAAATACAGGGTGCGTATTCAGAAAGCGAAGTTAAGAGTGAGATAAAAAAGTTTTACAGTAAATTTTACAGATATGAGTTAAGCGACAGTGAAGTGAACCGTATTTTAGGAGGTAAATAGTGTCATGGAAACGAAGTGTAAAATGAGGAATCACCTGCTGACAGGGCTTGTGATTATATTGATGGCAGCTGCATTCTGCATGGTCTTTTCTCTTGGAGAAATGTCGACGGTCTATGCAGGAGAGGTTACGGCTGCAGATGAGGAGCAGCTCAGAGCGGCATTTGAAGCCGCCGGCGATGGAGATATCGTAACGGTGGAGCAGGATATTGCTATGGAAAAGATCCTGGAAATCCCCGCAGATAAAAAAATCACTCTGCAGGGAAAGACCGGCAGTGAGAGAATAACTGTTGTCCTCAGCAAAAGCACGCTTACATCAGCTCAGAAAAGCAGTACATATGCCCTGATGACTGTAAAGGGCACCCTTACTATTAAGAATCTTACGATTGATGCCGAAGGGAATCTCAGAACCATGTGCATCAGCGGCGCCGGAAACTGTACCCTTGATAAAGGCGCAGTGATTACAGGAGGGCAAGTCGGCAAGTCGTCAAAGGTAAACGGGGCAGGAATTACAATGGAGGGCAGCAATTCCAAAGCAAAGGCTTCCTTGATTATAAATGACGGAGCTTCAGTTACAGGCAACAGAGCTTATGGAGAACAGACCGTAAATGGTATCGGTATATATGGAGGATCATACAGTGAAATCACCATGAATGGTGGTACTGTCAGCGACAACAGAGATCTGACACAGAAAAACAGCAGCTATTACAGCAACGGAGGCGGAATCGCTCTGGACAGCTATGCTTATCTGACCATGAACGGCGGAACTGTGTGCGATAATTTCGCATCCGGCGGAGGCGGAGGCATATTCCAGATGTCCAGCGTTGGAGGAGTTGTTATCAACAGTGGGGCTTCCATTAAGAACAACACAACAGCTACATCCGGCGGAGGGCTCTATGTGATGATGGGAACTGCCACCATGAACGGCGGCACCATCAGCGGCAACAGTGCAACAACAGATAATACTGCAGTAGATGATGCCAGCGGCGGCGGAATATACGTAGAAGGAGAGGCATCAAATCAGACCATAAGAGGACGTTTCGTTCTTAATGGCGGCACCATCAGCGGTAATACTGCATACAGTACTGCCGGTGCTGACAGCGGAGAAGTTCAGGTTGCCCAGGGTGGTGGAATCATGACATGTGGTGATTTTGAAATGAACGGAGGAATTATAAGCAACAATACTGCAGATTCAAAGAACAAGCCTGAAGGTATTTATGGATACGGAGGCGGAGTCGCTGTAGGAGGCGGCACGGACAACGGTGTATTCACCATGACAGGCGGACAGATTACCGGAAATACTGCCGGGTACGGCGGTGGCGGAGTGTATGCGGACAATGAAACCATAAGTACAAATTCCACCAGCATAGTTGATTCCAGAGTTCATTCTCCGGGATGCGGGCAGATAATCATAAGCGGCAAGATTACTGTTAAAGGCAACAACAGTGCAGGGAAAGCGGATAATGTATATCTGACAGAAGACAATACTGTTAAAATCGCTGATTCCATCGAAAACGGATCGGCGATATATGTGAGCAAGCAGAATATCACTGATGGAACTGCAGTTGCAGAGCCGTATGAGGATTATGATATTACAAATACAGATGCCATAAGCTTCTGTGACAATGATGGCAGACAGGTATATAGCAGGGATGGTACTGGAAATATTGTGACAGGGGCAGAAAAAACTTATATAGATTTCAGCAGTGCTGTTATTGAGGGTGTGAAAGAGAGCTATGTGTACACAGGTGGAACTATATGCCCTCAGGTTACTGTAACACTTGACGGGAAGACTCTAAAGGAGGGTGAGGACTATACAGTATCATCATCCTTATCTAAATACGACAACATAAATATCAGCACAGATGAAAAATGCGGAGCTGTTAAAGTTTTCGGTATAGGTGAGTATGCAGGAGATGTTGTGAAGGAATTCAGGATAACTCCTAAAAATATAGAGTCAGATGATATTGCTATTGAAAAGATAGCTGATCAGATATATTTCGATGATCCATCGACACCTCCTGTAAGGATGACCGGTCCATACGGAATTCTGATTTCTGGTGAGGATTATACCCTCAGGTATACTGACAATGAGAAAGTGGGAACTGCAACTGTAACTGCTGACGGTATCGGTAATTACAATGGATCACGTACCGTAAGCTTTAATATAGTTGAAAACAGCAGCGGATGTACAGCTGTCAGAAACGGTGGAGAACTGGCAGCAGCTGTGGCAGAAGCTTCAGCAGGTTCAGGCAGCAGCGTGCCGGTTTATATCATTTCTGATGTTATACTGGATGAGACAGTTACAGCAGGCAAGGGCAAAAATATCGACCTTATCGGATACAATGGTGCAACAATCAGTACAGATTCATCTGTCAGAAGCCTTATTGAGGCAGAAAGCGGAAGTCAGCTGACGATTACAGATCTGACTCTGGATGCTGAGCTTAAGGGCAGAGTAGTTTTTGTAAATAACGGTGCTAATGTATCTGTGGTCAATACTGTCATCAGAGATGGCAGAGTACTTTCCTCCGGTGATACTCAGGTGGACTACTCGGGTGGAGGAATCTACAATGCAGGGACTCTCGCTGCTCGTAATATGCAGGTGGAATCAAATATGGCAAGGAATGGAGCGGGAATCTACAATGCAGCTTCAGGAACTATGAAAATAACCGACAGCAGGATTTCAGGAAATACTGCTTCTCTTGCAGGCGGCGGTATATATAATATGGGAAGTCTCGTTCTTGATGAGGGTGCATACGTTTCAGATAATGAAGCTAAAAGAGCGACAGAATCCGTGACAAACGGAGCAGGTGGGGGTATATACAACGGCGGCAGCCTCACTATCTGTGAGAAGAGCACCATAACAGACAATAATGCCGGTAAATACGGCGGCGGAATATACACAGTATCCGATGTTGTGATGGATGGAGGAAATATCGATGGCAATATCGTCAGAACTGAAGCGACAGTAAATATTCCGAGAACACCAGAGCGGAGAGCCAACTGCGGCGGTGGTATATATATTGAATCAGGCTGCTTCACTATGAACGATGGTACGATTTCAGGTAATGCTGTCAAATCTACATATACCAGCAATAATGTGTCCGGATGTCTCGGATGCGGCGGTGGAGTTTTTGTCAATAACAGCAGCAGTGGGGTGGATGCAGTTTTTGTCATGAACGGAGGATCTGTAGATAATAACAGAGCTTCGGCTCTCATGAAAAACGAATATGCAGGAAACGGTGGAGGAATCTACGCCATGGGCGGAGACAATACATCCGGTGCCGATGATGGAGATAAAGTCAAGCCAGCCAGAGTAACTATAAACGGAGGTACTGTTACAGGAAACGATGCCACGTATTTTGGAGACGGCGTTTTCATGGGAAACAAAGAGTTCTACATCCAGGCCGAAATAAGCTATAAATATTCAGGTGCATCAGAAGGCAGCATCGGAGGACCGGCAGTGATTGCCGGAAATGTCGATGATAATATGTACATGATGGCGGGTGTGGAGTTTAAGCTGACCGGTTCAACATCAGGAGGCACAATAGGTGTGTCTGCAGCAGACAAAGGTGACAAGACCGTAGCGGCAGCTTCAGGTTATCAGGCAA
>JBJEQU010000125.1:0-3884 GCA_051881935.1 Porcipelethomonas sp.
TTTTTATGTTATGGTTTCCGAATAGGGATATAACTTGTGTCACTGCCAACAGATTTAATGAATATGAAGTTTATGATTCTGTCATATCTGTCGGAAATATAACAGGGAAAAATTTCGATGCCCTTCAATGTAATTCTGCTAAAGATGTCTATGTTTTGCTTTATGATTGTGAAAGACAAATGTTTAGGCACAGTCAGAAAAAGGCAATGTCATTTGAATGCAAGATCAATGAAAAAATGGGTATAGAAACCAATATCAGTGAACCTGACAGAATTGATGAGAACAAAGATGACATAAAAATCATTCAAGAGTTTTCCGAGCTGGATAGATTTATTGATGCACTCAGTTCGTTTGATATTAACAGATTTGTATCGACAGGAGCAAATACATTCGGCAGCAGTGCAATTTCCGCAGAGGTAAAGTTTATCGGAACATTTACCACAGGCGAGCAGATACTGTTTTCAAAGTATTATTCCGCTGTTGTATTCAACAGGAGCGAAAAAAAGGTTGAGGAATTGTCGGCGGACAGGCTTTCACAGGGCGATGTAGTAGTGTTTACCAAGAGAAACGACTATACTCGGAATATTGTAGATATTATTTTCGAACAGCTTAAAAGGAACAATAGGCTGGACAAAAAGATTACAGAAGCAAGTGTTCTTGCAGTGCGTTGGAAAGAGTGCTTGCAGGATTATAAAGAAAGGCATAATTTATCATATAAGGCATTAGCAAAATCGCTGGCACGTTTCGGATATGAGGCTCAGGTGCAAACGGTAAGACAGTGGCTTATTCCCGAAAGTCATATTATCGGTCCTCGCAATGAAGAAGTATTTACAGCAATAGGAAAGATGACCGGAGATGAAGCGTTAGCTTCTGGTGCTGCCGAGTATTTTAATGCCTGCAGAACAGTCAGACATTATCGCATAGAGATACTGAAAATGATCGCCAAGGCTATCAGCGATTCATTGAGTATGAAAAAGCCTGTTCCCGGCAGTCCGTTGGAAATCGTATATAATAATGTCGAGAATTTGTCGTATATGATGGAGATTGAAACGATCCATGAGCTTGATGAAGCTATTACCGTAAGTATCAATATGTTGAATAAACCGATAAACTTAACGGAAATGGAGATGTTAGTGTGAATGATAATGAAATTCGCAGAGATATGATTACTGCAAGAGATGACTTAATTGAAATAATGAAATCCGAATTAATGGGTCCGGGGTCGGAATTCAATTACCCGGATATTGAACACGAACTTATTTCAAGCAGTCCGCTCAGCAGATATTCGGTAGGTATTTTGTTTCCTCAAGGCAATTTGGAGGGGCAGGATAATAATGATACCATTTCGTCCGATAATGATGATACAGTTTCTTCCGATGAAGAAGAGATCGCTTCTTTAACAGACGAAAATGCTGCCGATGAAAATGTGGGGGACAGCACACAAAAGTCAATTTATAAATCTGACAATACACCTGATGACGGAGATACCGATCTTGATGATATAACCGATAAAAACCTTGATGAAGAAATCAGCATGGCTTCACAATTCAAGCCATCATCAATGGGTATTACATTTACGGTAAAAGGCGATCTAAACAAAATCAAATGCAATGTATCTTATGCAACATACAGAAAAGCAAAAACAGAAGACTGTTTTATTCCGTATGAGGTTGATAATGCAGATACATATACTGTTCCGACTTCACTGGCACATTTTATGTACTATGATAATAAAAAGCACGCATTCGGAATGAAAGTGAATTTATCGGCGGCCGAGCTGCGTAAGCTTTTTGAACGTGATGATCTTCCCGAGAATGATTTCTTGATGCTGAAAAATATTGCATACAGGTTGACGGATATTCTGAATCTGGGATATGTTCGGGAACCACATAAGCTTGAGGAAATGGAAATTTATTTCGCCGATTCCGATTATAAAGAATGGAATTACGAATCGGATGCAGATAAAGTAGGTGTAAAACTTACAGCGTTAAGGACGAAAATCAAAGAAGATATATGGTCAGTAACTGTAATGTTTGTAAATACCGATATGCACGTTCCTGCCAAACCATATCATTGCGTATATCAGTCGGAGATCTCTGTCAAATCCGATGATAACGAGTTTGTCTTTGTTGAAAGCGATTATAGCGATAATTCTGTTGAAATGAGTGAAGAAGAGCAAGGGTTGGCTTTACTGTATCGCAATAAAAAGAACTATGGAACGGGACTCGGAACGTCAATTGAGTGGGACATCGACAATACCGGTCACGGAACAATAAAAAGCAATTTCTTCCCAACTATTGAAGTACCGTCAATGAGCTTCTCGCTTCCCGAAAATGATTCGATTTCAAACGATAAATTATCAATGAAGTTTTTGTCCGATTTGAGTGATTCGTCAAAGGCGGACAAGATAGATGCTCTTACAAAATTAGTAGATCTGTATGTTGAGTGGATAAATAATTTAAAGGTTGTATCTAAAACATTAGATCCGAGGTATTTATCGGCTGCATCGAAAAACATTGATGAATGCTCAAAAGCTGCTGAGCGTATGTATGCAGGCATTGAAACCCTAAATAATAATGAAACGGCATATTCGGCATTTTTGCTTGCAAACAGGTCAATGTTTATGCAGCGTATTCATATTCAGAAGCAGGGTGATTTGTTTAAGAAAAATGCCGACAGGTATCCGGAAGATGAAGAGATATCGGAGTGGCTGTCCGATTTGGATTATCGAAAGGAAGATGACAGCAAATGCAGATGGAGGCCTTTCCAGATCGCATTTCTTCTGATGGATATAAATTCAATCGTTTTAAATGACTCGCCCGACAGGTCATTGATAGATTTGATATGGTTTCCTACAGGCGGCGGTAAAACAGAGGCCTATTTAGGACTTACCGCATTTACAATATTCTACAGAAAACTCAACTATCCCGATAGTTCGGGCGGTACTGCCGTAATGATGAGATATACTCTTCGCTTGCTTGCATCACAACAATTTACCCGTGCGGCAACTTTAATTTGTGCTTGTGAATACATTCGGCAGGACTGCTCTGCCCGCAGACCGCTGTACCCCAAATATCAGCTTGGAAAAGAGCCGATAACTATAGGATTGTGGATAGGCGGCGCCCATATACCGAACAAGAATACGGGATATAACAGTGCCGATGAGCATTTAAAGAAGCTGTTGGAAGTTACAAAAGGCTATTATGTTGAAAATGAAAAGGAGAAGCATAACAAATTCCAAGTATTGAAATGTCCGTGGTGCGGTACAAAGCTTGTTAAAGATGAGAAGAACGGAAAATTGGTTGGAAATTGGGGATATGCAATGAAGAATAATAGATTCTTTATGTTCTGTCCTCACGAAGACTGTACATTCACCAATAATCTTCCCATTCAGGTCGTAGATGATGAATTGTATGAAAAACCGCCAACACTTCTTTTCGGAACTGTAGATAAATTTGCAATGATGCCGTGGGACGGCCGTATAGGTGCATTCTTTGGTACAAATTCAAATAACAGGTCGCCCGAACTTATTATTCAGGACGAATTGCATTTGATTTCCGGTGCATTGGGAACAATGGTTGGACTTTATGAAACAGCAATTGACTCGCTTTCGCAGGCAAAGGGCATAGCTCCAAAAATAATTGCTTCTACGGCAACAATAAGAAAGGCTAAGGAGCAATGCTCCGAATTGTATAACCGTGAAGTGGTGCAATTTCCTGCTCCCGGACTGAATGCCGAAGACTCGTTCTTTGCAAGAGAAGACAGCATCGATCATACTAATGGGAAATACGGACGTAAATATGTAGGTATCATGCCCTCCGGAAAGACCAAAGCAATGATCGAAATACGAGCTATGGCAGCTCTTCTTCAAAAGACATATACAA
>JBJEQU010000126.1:0-17206 GCA_051881935.1 Porcipelethomonas sp.
TCTGATGGTATGCTCCTTTTTATTATTATACATCCGAAACCAGGATATGTCAACAGCTCAGAAAAAATTTATGATAATAAAATTATATATAATATTATTGACATAATATGCAAAATAATGTATAATGGTGTAGGAGCATATCATAAACGGACAAACCAGACGCATTCATTGTGTCTGGTCGGCGGTTGTTTCCTCCTTACGCCACAATATACTTTGATCGTCCCCTGATGGGCAGGCGAAATAAGCAGGCAGGGAGGTGATAGACATGGAGCTTATTTACATAGTTCTTGCTATCGTGCTTCTTGTTACTCTTAATGAGGTAATCAAGAACATAAAGAAATAACCGTCCACGGCTACCAACTGGAACGGTTATTTTATAACTACTTTTGGAAGCAACCATCTGATGGTATGCTCCTTTTTATTATTATACATCCGAAACCAGGATATGTCAACAGCTCAGAAAAAATTTATGATAATAAAATTATATATAATATTATTGACATAATATGCAAAATAATGTATAATGGTGTAGGAGCATATCATAAACGGACAAACCAGACGCATTCATTGTGTCTGGTCGGCGGTTGTTTCCTCCTTACGCCACAATATACTTTGATCGTCCCCTGATGGGCAGGCGAAATAAGCAGGCAGGGAGGTGATAGACATGGAGCTTATTTACATAGTTCTTGCTATCGTGCTTCTTGTTACTCTTAATGAGGTAATCAAGAACATAAAAAAATAAACCGCCCGACCTTCCAAATCTGAGCGGTTTATTAATAACCATATGAGGAAGCAACCGTTTGATGGTATGCTCCTTTTTTATTATTATACACCATGCCTGCAATTATGTCAAGGCTTTTTGAAAATCTGAAATAAAACCGGAAAATCCGGACAGAAATTTTCATGTTGCAATACTTCGCTTTATTTACCGCTGTTGCCGTAGTTTGAAAGAACTCTTGCAGACGGGTCGTTTACGTTGCAGCCCTCCCAGGACTTATTCGGCATCCAGAAATCGACTATCATTTCCGACTGTCCGGGATAGTGTTTTTCAAATATTTCACGGTAGAGAAGTGACTCCTTTGTAAAAGGACGTGCGTGAGTGTATTTTCCGCATAAGCTTTCAAATTCCTCATCTGTATAGCAGCCTTCCGCATATTCTTTAAGATAATCCACCATCGAATGACCCACAGCATCAGAAAAGGCTGCCTTTTCCCTGTAAAGGATATTGTGCGGCAGATAATCGCCCTCAAAGGCGTGACGGAGCAGATATTTGCCCATATTGTATTTGTTCAGCTTCATTTCAGGATCTACTGCCATTACATATTTTACAAAGTCCAGATCCCCGAAAGGTACTCTCGCTTCAAGGGAGTTTACGGAAATACACCGGTCTGCACGAAGCACATCGTACATGTGAAGCTCTTTTACACGCTTTACTGATTCCTTCTGAAATTCCTCTGCGGAGGGTGCAAAATCAGTATATTTGTATCCAAAAAGCTCATCGGATATTTCACCGGTCAGCAGTACTCGTATATCCGTCTGTTCGTGTATAGCCTTACAGAGGAGATACATTCCCATGCTGGCTCTTACTGTTGTTATGTCGAATGTTCCGAGAATGGAAATTACCCTGTCAAGAGATGAAATAACGTCATCTTTTGTAATAATTACCTCGGTGTGGTCACTGCCTATGTAATCTGCGGTCTGCTTTGCGTATTTAAGGTCGATAGCGTCAGTATTCATTCCGATGGCAAAGGTCTTTATAGGTTTGTCACTTTTTTTTGCTGCAATAGAGCAAACAAGTGAAGAGTCAAGACCGCCGGAGAGGAGAAAGCCTGTTTTTGCGTCTGCAACCAGTCTTTTTTCGACCCCTGCAACGAGCTTTTCACGGATATTTCTGCATACCGTTTCAAGATCGTCATGGATGATATTTTCAACTTTAGTGATGTCGCAGTAGCAGGTAAGCTTTCCGTCTTTAAAATAATGTCCGGGCGGGAAGGGCATTATCTTATCCGTAAGACCTGCAAGGTTTTTCGCTTCGCTGGCAAAAACTGCATTGCCGCTGCTGTCATATCCGTAGTACAGAGGGCGGATTCCGATAGGGTCACGGGCAGCTATATATTCTCCCGTCCTGCCGTCAAAAATTATACATGCAAATTCTGCGTCCAGCATAGGGAACATATCCGTTCCGTATTCTCTGTACATGGGGAGAAGTATTTCACAGTCGCTGTCACTCTTAAAGGTATATTTTTCCGACAGCTTATCCCTTATCTTTTTAAAGCCGTAAATTTCTCCGTTGCATACAACATAGCTTCCGTCAAGCTCAAAGGGCTGCATTCCCTCCGGGGTAAGTCCCATAATGGAAAGACGCTGGAACCCCAGAAGTCCGTGACCTGTATTTACAACACGGCTGTCATCCGGCCCTCTTGAGGTTGTTCTTTTGAGAGCCTCTTTAAATTTATCAATATCAGCATTGCTGCTGAAATAACCCATAATTGAACACATTTTAATCTCCATTCTGCCGCATCGGCGTTTACTGCTGTTTATGAAGCTTTTCGTCAAATTTGTTTTTGCTGCCTGCACTGCTTACATCAACAGGATAATTTCCGGTAAAGCAGCCGTCACAGAAGCCACTGCTGTTTCCGATAAGCTCTCCCAGACATTCTACCGGAAGATATGCAAGGGAATCCGCACCGATAAAATCCCTTATTTCGGAAATACTGCTGTACCTGTGGGCAATGAGCTTTTCTTCAGAATCTATGTCCGTGCCGAAATAGCAGGAGTGGACAAATGGGGGAGAGGATATTCTGACATGTACCTCCGATGCTCCTGCTTCACGGAGCAGTTTTACTATTCTTGCGCTTGTGGTACCCCTTACGATGGAATCATCTATCATAACGACCCTTTTTCCCCTGACCGTTTCCCTTATAGCATTGAGCTTGAGTCTTACAGCCTTTTCACGCTGGCTCTGGCTTGGCTGGATAAAGCTTCTTCCTATATATTTATTTTTTATAAAGCCTATTCCGTATGGGATACCGCTTTCCTGTGAAAAACCCAGAGCTGCATCAAGTCCTGAATCGGGAACGCCGATAACTATATCTGCATCAGCCGGACTGTGCTTCGCAAGTATTTTTCCGGCGTTGAGCCTTGCCTTATGGACGGAAACTCCCTCAATGACCGAGTCGGGACGTGAAAAATAAATATACTCAAATATACATATATTCTTCTTTCCGCTCCGGTGGGAGTCAAGGGAGACAGCTCCTTTTTCGCTTATGACCACGATCTCTCCCGGCTCTACGTCACGAATAAACTCGGCTCCCACAGCTTCAAGGGCACAGGATTCCGAAGCGGCAACGTAAGCACCGTCAGGAGTCCTGCCGAAGCACAGGGGACGGAAACCGTTTTCATCACGGAAGAGTATCATCTTTGACGCTGTCATAAGTATGCAGGAATATGCCCCCTTGATCTGGGGCATTGCAAGCCTTACTGCCTGTTCCGTAGAGCCGCAGTTAAGACGCTGCCTTACGATCTCATAGGCAATAGCTTCTGTATCGGAGGTGCCGTGGAAGATAGCGCCTGAAAGCTCAAAGGAACGGCGCAGCTCAGCTGCATTTACAAGATTTCCGTTATGCACCAGAGCGAGATTTCCCTTTACATGGCGTATGACAAGGGGCTGGATATTATTGGGGTTGTCATTTCCGCAGGTGGAATACCTTACATGACCTATTGCAATATTACCGTTTCCGACCTGTCCGAGGCTTTGTGCGTCAAACACCTCGGAAACGGTGCCGCTCCCTCTCTTGTGGCTGAACACTCCGTCATCGCACACTGCGATACCGCAGCTTTCCTGTCCTCTGTGCTGGAGGGCGAAAAGTCCTGCATAGACAGAAGCGGCAATATCAGTATTTTTATTTTCAAATATGCCGAAAACTCCGCATTCCTCATGTATCGAACCGAACATGATGCATCTCCATTCTGCCGCTGTAAAAATATTTGGTGTGGTATGGTTCCCTGCGGCGGGGAAGGTTACTCAGAACTTGTTATTACATATAATGCTCGCTTATCTTATCGATGATCTCATAAGCGGCAACGCTCTTTTTCATATGCTTGTTCATAGCGTACTGCTGGAGATATTCATGAGCCTGTTCCTCGGTAATATTCCTGTACTGCATGAGCATGAACTTTGCCTTATCCACAATTTTTATTTCATCTATCTTCTTTTCAAGCCTTACCGTTTCCTCATAAAGCTTATAAAATCGTTTTATGGCAATTTCTGATATTTTTACAGCCTGATAAAGTGCATTTTTGCTGAACGGCTTGGACATTACTATAATGCCGTTCTGCTCGGCGGTATCGCTTATTTTTTCCACATATTCCGCTTTTGCAAGGAGTATGCAGCATGCGGCAGTCTGATTGGTGATATATTCTGCAAGCTTGAGTCCTGCCTCATCGGGCAGCGGCATGTCAATAAGCACAAGGTCGCAGGAAAAATCCGACTCGACAAGCTTTCTCGTCTGATAAGCCGTATCAAAATGCATTACATTGGACTGAAAGGACTCTTTGAAAAAAGGGACAAGTACCTCCGCAGCTTTTCTATTGCCTGAAACTACGATAATATTTTCCAAAGGATACCTCCGTCATACGTTGTAAAAATACTTCTGCTCTTCAAATATATTTTTATCAGCCGCTTTCACATAGCTTTCCCATTCATTCTGTCTGTCCTGTATGATAAAATCAAGTATGCTTTCCGGTACATATTCTCTGAGGAACTGTGAATTTTCTGCAAGGCTTACTGCCTCCCCGAGATTTTTCGGCAGAGTTTCAAGACTGTCCGCAGAAACTATATCCTCGCAAACCTCATCCGGCAGGCTGAGCTTGTTTTCTGCTCCGTAAACTGCCGCATAGATAATAAGACCGAATACGAAATATGGATTGCATGCACAGTCGGGAGCACGGAGAATTACCGGAAGCTCACCGTCAGTTATCCTCACCACCTGTGATATATCCTTATGGGACCAGGTTATAAATCTCGGAGCTGCAAACATCCCCAGTCTGCTGTATGAATTTACATTTGTATTTGTAAATATCGAAAAATCCCTTATATATTTCATAACTCCGGCGGCGGCGGATTCAACCTCGGGAGTGATTCTGCCGTGGTTGTTGTCCGTTTCGTCGAAAAGCTGGTTTTCCTTCATTATATTCATGCTGATATGCATGCCGTTGCCGTAGTTGCCGGCGTCCGGCTTGGGCATAAAGCTTGCGTAGGCGTTATTTCTCTGGGTCACTGATTTTACTGCCGACTTGAAGCTTAAAAATGTGTCGGCGGCTTTCAGGGCAGAGGAGGATGAAAAGTCAATTTCATGCTGTCCGTAGCCGCTTTCATGGTGGGAGGCAATGGGGCGGATGTTCATCTGTTCCAGAGTCAGGCAGATCTCACGGCGTATATTTTCTCCCATATCATCCGGGGCAGCGTCACAGTAGCCGCCATAATCATGGGGTGTCTTTGTGGGGTTGCCCTTTTCGTCAAGACGGAACAGGGTAAATTCGCATGATGTTCCGAACCGGAAGCAGAAGCCCTTGTCCATTGCGGTCTTGACAGCCTTTTTGAGAAAGTATCTGCCGTCCCCCTCGAAGGGTGTGCCGTCGCTGTATTTTATATTGCAGAACATTCTTATAACCTTGCCCTGCTGGGGACGCCATGGCAGAGGGGTCATGGTTGAGCAGTCGGGGAAGAGAAAAAGATCTCTTCCGTCTGCTGCTCCGAAGCCGGTGATTTTTTTTGCGGTTATTTTTATACCGTGCTCAAAAACCGCTTCAAGCTCTGATGAAAGCACGGATATATTTTTCAGCTTTCCGTTTATGTCACAGAATGTAAGCTTTACAAACTTGACATCATTTTCGTCAATGTACTGAAGTATTTCATTCTTATCGTAAATCATGATTCCTCCGATATCAGAGATTAGTATATCCCATGAGGTATTCATCCGCTTCACGGGCGGCATTTCTTCCTTCATTTATCGCCCATACCACCAGCGACTGTCCCCGGCGCATATCTCCGGCGGCAAACACGCCCTTTTCCGAGGCTGCGTATCCGTCCGGTGCGGTTTCGACATTGCATCTGCTGCTGAGTTTTACTCCGAAAGCATCGGCAGTGTAGCTTTCACTTCCGAGGAAACCGGCTGCAATAAGACAAAGCTCGCAGGGGAGTGTCTTTTCGGTTCCTTCTATTTCTTCAAAAATTTTTCTTCCGGTCTTTTTGTCCTCAGCCTGACGGAGCATTACCGTCTTTACTGCTGTAAGCTTTCCCTTTTTATCCCTTATAAATTCCTTTACTGTCGTTTCATAAACTCTCGGGTCATGACCGAAAACTGCTGCTGCTTCCTCCTGACCATAGTCGGTCTTGTTTACTCTCGGATATTCCGGCCACGGATTATTTTCTGTCCTCTTGTCCGGAAGTTTCGGCATCATTTCAATTTGTACCACAGACCTGCAGCCGTGGCGCACTGCCGTTCCTACGCAGTCATTGCCTGTATCGCCGCCGCCTATTACAACTACATCCCTGTTTTTTGCAGAAATATATTTCCCGTCCTTCATGTCCGAATCAAGAAGGCTCTTTGTAGTTGCTTTCAGAAAATCCACTGCAAAATAAATTCCCTCTCCCTCACGTCCGGGGGCGTTTATATTACGGGGCTTTGATGCACCGCAGGCAAGTATCACAGCGTCATAATTTTTTCTGATATCCTTTGCGTCAACGCTGTTTCCCACATCGGCATTGGTGATGAAGGTCACGCCCTCTGTCTCCATAAGCTTAATTCTGCGTTCTATGACCCATTTTTCAAGCTTCATGTTTGGAATGCCGTACATCAGAAGTCCCCCCGGGCGGTCACTTCTTTCGTAGACAGTGACCGAGTGACCTCTTCTGTTAAGAGTGTCCGCTGCTGCAAGTCCGGCAGGACCGGAGCCGATGACTGCCACCTTTTTTCCGCTTCTCAGCTTCGGGATACGGGGTGTCATGAGCTTTTTTGCAAATCCGTTTTCGATGATTGCGTTTTCATTTTCCTTTACTGTTACCGGATCTCCGTCCAGTCCGCAGGTACATGCCTTTTCGCACAGTGCCGGACATACCCTTGAAGTGAATTCCGGAAAATTATTTGTCATGAGCAGACGTTCAAGTGCAAGCTTTTTCTGGTCATGATACAGAAGATCGTTCCATTCCGGAATGAGATTGTTAAGGGGACAGCCGGAGACCATCCCTCCGACCGGCTTTCCGTTCTGGCAGAAAGGCACTCCGCAGTCCATACATCTTGCCGCCTGCTGACGGCGTTCCTCCTCGTTAAGGGAAAGGTGAAATTCATTATAGTTTTTTATACGTTCACAGGGTGCGGCGGCGCTGCATTCTGTTCTTTCAAAATCCATAAATCCTGTTGGCTTACCCATTGCTCACGCCTCCTTCTGATTAATATAAAATGCTTCGATTTCCGCCTGCTGACTGTTCATGCCCTTTTCCTCAAGGGAGAGGATTGTGCGGCGCATTTTATCGTAGTCATGGGGAATGATCTTTTTGAATTTTGGTATATATTTTTCAAAGCTGTCGAGAATTTTCTTTGCTCTCCGGGAGCCGGTAGCTTCATAGTATTCCTCAATGATGCCTTTCAGCTCGAGGATGTCATATTTTTCGCTTACCGCTTCGCTGGAGATCTGTGCCTTGTTAAGCTTTGTATAAAGGTCGCTTTCTTCATCCAGAACGTATGCCACGCCTCCGGACATTCCGGCAGCGAAGTTTTTGCCTGTCTTGCCAAGGATGACTGCGCAGCCGCCGGTCATGTATTCACATCCGTGGTCGCCTACGCCTTCGCAGACCGCCGTCGCACCGGAATTTCTTACGCAGAATCTTTCACCGGCAATACCGTTGATAAATGCTTTGCCGGAGGTTGCTCCGTAAAGTGCAACGTTTCCGACGATGATATTTTCCTCCGCTTTGAATGATGAATTTTTCGGAGGGAAAAGGACAAGCTTTCCTCCTGAAAGTCCCTTTCCGAAATAGTCGTTGCTGTCACCGGAAAGTTTAATGGTAAGACCATTCGGGATAAATGCTCCGAAGCTCTGACCGCCGGTACCGGTACAGTTGATAGTAAATGTATCATCCTCAAGGCTGCTGTCACCATAAAGTCTTGTGATTTCCGAGCCGAAGAGAGTACCGAAGGAACGGTCGGTGTTCTTTACCTCTGCATCAACGGTTTTAGAAGTTTTTGACTTTAACGAAGGACCCAGCTTTCTCATAAGTATCTTTTCATCTGCTGTTTCCGAAAGTCTGAAATCATAGACATCATCAGGGTTGAAGCACTGCTTTTCACCTGCATGGGAGGTTCCGAGAATAGCGGAAAAGTCGATTTTTGCAGCCTTTTCGTCAAGGTTATCCTTCTTTTTAAGAAGATCGGTTCTTCCCACCAGCTCATCAACCGTCCTGATTCCGAGCTTTGCCATATATTCACGCAGTTCCTGTGCTGCAAAGTGCATAAAGTTTATAACGTATTCCGGCTTGCCTCTGAAACGCTTGCGAAGCTCCGGATTCTGTGTTGCAATACCCATAGGACATGTATCCAGGTTGCAGACTCTCATCATAACGCATCCCATTGCAACAAGGGGAGCAGTGGCAAAGCCGAATTCCTCAGCCCCCAGCAGTGCCGCAACGAGAACGTCCCTGCCGTTCATGAGCTTGCCGTCCGTTTCAATCCTTACCTTTGAACGCAGTCCGTTAAGAAGAAGTGTCTGGTGAGTCTCCGCAACACCCAGTTCCCATGGAAGTCCGGCATTGTAAATGGAGCTTCTCGGGGCAGCGCCTGTACCGCCGTCATAGCCGGAGATAAGCACTACCTGTGCGCCTGCCTTGGCAACGCCTGCTGCAACAGTTCCGACTCCGGCTTCTGAAACAAGCTTTACGGAAATTCTTGCGTTCTTGTTGGCATTTTTAAGATCGTAGATAAGCTGGGCAAGATCCTCGATAGAATAAATATCGTGGTGTGGAGGAGGGGAGATAAGTCCCACACCTGCCGTTGAATGACGGGTTTTAGCGATCCAGGGATAAACCTTTCCGGCAGGAAGATGTCCTCCCTCACCGGGCTTTGCTCCCTGAGCCATCTTTATCTGTATCTCATCTGCTGAAACAAGATATTCAAGAGTAACGCCGAATCTTCCAGAAGCCACCTGCTTGATTGCAGAGCAGCGGTCGGATTTCAGACGTTCAGGACTTTCGCCGCCCTCACCGCTGTTGGATCTTCCACCGATCCTGTTCATGGCAATGGCGAGAGTTTCATGGGCTTCCTGTGATATAGAACCGTAGGACATAGCCCCTGTCTTGAAACGGCGGCAGATGCTTTCAACGCTTTCAACCTCGTCAATAGGTATTCCGCCGTTTTCGTCAAAGTTAAAGTCAAGAAGGCTTCTGAGAGTAAGCTCTCCGTCCTCATTGTTGATACAGTCAGAATATTTCTTAAAAAGCTCATAGCTTCCGGTGCGTGTTGCCTCCTGGAGGAGATGTATCGTTTCCGGACGGTAAAGGTGTTCTTCCTTTCCGCTTCTGAGCTTGTGGCTGCCGGAGCTTGTGATGTCCATTCCGACTTCAAGTCCCAGGGGATCGAATGCTGCATTGTGAAGTGTTTCGATCTGGTGACTGATATCGTCAAGGGTGATTCCGCCGATACGGCTTACAGTTCCCCTGAAATACTTGTCGGTCACTTCCTTTGAAATTCCGATAGCTTCAAAGAGTTTTGAAGCCTGATATGACTGGATAGTGGAAATACCCATCTTTGAAGCGATCTTTACAATGCCCTTGAGTACAGCGCTGTTGTAATCGCTTTCAGCTGCATAGAAGTCCTTGTCAAGCATACCGGTATCGATAAGGTCACGGATAGTTTCCTGTGCAAGATACGGATTTACGGCACATGCACCATAGCCTAAAAGGGCAGCAAAGTGGTGTACCTCCCTCGGCTCTGCGCTTTCAAGTATCATCGCAAGTGCAGTACGCTTTTTGGTGGAAACGAGATGCTGCTGCAGTGCTGATACCGCAAGCAGTGAAGGTATTGCTGCATGGTATTCGTCAACATCACGGTCGGAAAGAATGAGGATGTTGGCACCCTCACGGTAAGCCTTGTCAGCCTTTATAAACAGTGAATCTATCGCCTTTTCAAGGGGAGTTCCTATATAATATGTGATCGGTATAACGGCAACTTTGAAGCCTTCATTTTTCATATTCTTTATTTTAAGCATATCCGTGCTTGTAAGAATAGGATTTTCGATTTTAAGTACACGGCAGTTTTCCGGCTTTTCTTCAAGTATATTTCCGTCCTCGCCGATGTACACGCTGGTATCAGTAACTATCTTTTCACGGATAGCGTCAAAAGGCGGATTGGTGACCTGAGCAAAAAGCTGTCTGAAATAATTAAAGAGGGGAACGCTGCCGCTCTGGAGGGGAGGGATAGCAATATCCGAACCCATTGAAGCTATAGGCTCGCCGCCGTTTTCAGCCATAGGAAGAATGCTTGTCTTTATATCCTCATAGGTATAGCCGAATGCCTTCTGGAGTCTGCTCAGCTCATCATGGCTGTAGGTGGTGACATTCTTATTCGGAATGTGGAGGTCTTTAAGATGAACAAGATTTGTGTCAAGCCATTCGCCGTAGGGCTGACGTGAAGCATAGTATTCTTTAAGTTCATCATCGTTGATTATTTTTCCACGTTTTGTATCTGCAAGGAGCATTTTTCCCGGACGCAGTCTGTCCTTTAATACAATATTTTCAGCCGGGATGTCGATACAGCCGGTTTCAGATGAAAGAATAAGGAAGCCGTCCTTTGTAATGCAGTATCTTGAAGGGCGGAGTCCGTTTCTGTCAAGGACTGCACCCATGATCTCGCCGTCGGAGAAAAGTATTGAGGCAGGACCGTCCCACGGTTCCATCATCGTTGCATAATACTGATAGAAATCATGCTTCTTTCCTGAAATTACGCCGTTGTTCTTCCATGGCTCAGGAATGGTTATCATTACCGCAAGAGGGAGAGGCACACCCGACATTACCATATATTCAAGGGCATTGTCAAGCTGCGCCGAATCCGAGCCTTTCGTATCGATGCAGGGGAGTATCTTATGCATGTCGTTTTTCAGTGCGTCACAGTATGCAGTTTCCTCACGGGCAAGCATTTTGTCAGCATTTCCGGTTATTGTATTGATCTCACCGTTATGAACGATAAGCCTGTTAGGATGAGCTTTCTGCCAGCTTGGATTTGTATTGGTGGAAAATCTCGAATGTACCATTGCTATTGCAGAGGTAAAGTCAGGAGCCTGGAGATCCTTATAGAATCTGCGCAGCTCGTTTACAAGGAACATACCTTTATATACAATAGTTCTGCTCGAAAGGGATGCTACATAGGTGTCATCACTTGACTGCTCGAAAATACGTCTTGCAACATACAGCTTTCTGTCAAAATCAAGACCCTTTTTGCAGCCTTCCGGACGCTTTACAAAGCCCTGTATGATACACGGCATGCTGTCAACAGCCTTTTTGCCCAGTACTGACGGGTCTGACGGAACATCTCTCCAGCCGAGAAAATCCAGTCCCTCATCCTCGGCAACTATCTCGAAAAGCTTTTTGGCACGGTTGCGCTTCAGCTCATTTTGCGGGAAGAAAAACATTCCCACACCGAAATCTCCGCTGTCTCCGATGTCAAAACCAAGGGCAGAGGATTCTCTCTTCATAAATTCAAAAGGGATCTGAACAAGGATCCCTACGCCGTCGCCCGTTTTTCCTTCGGCGTCCTTGCCGGCACGGTGCTCAAGCTTTTCTACTATAGTAAGTGCGTTTTCAACTACTGTTCTCGATTTAATACCGTTGATGTTTACAACAGCCCCGATACCGCAGTTATCATGCTCAAATTTCGGATCATAAAGATCCTGCTGCGGAAAGGGATTTTGCTCTCTGAAGTTATCCATGGGATCAATTCCTTTCAAAAAAAGACGTCCGCACAGAGATATCCCTGCACGAACGTCGTTGTTCTTGAATAAATGATATCACATAAATAAAAAAATGTCAAGTGTACAGCACCGATTTGTCAAAAATGCATATATTAAACAACAAATCGAAGAAAAATAATACAAATCCGACAAATTCCATAAAAACCCTTGACAGAAAGAAAATGCTGTGATATAATCAAGGCATAAACAGCAAAGGGGCTGTCGGCAAGGGTGCCGGCAGCTCTGTTTTTTTATCAGGCGCTTTATAAAGTTATTTGCACAATGGGGTGCGTGTTTTTCCTGACTTTCCGGGAAAGACCGTACCCCATTATCTGTTTATGCTGAATTTCGGAACCTGTTTTCACAGATGAATGAACATATAGTTTCTGTGATAAACAGCTTCTTAAAAACGGAGGTAATACTTATGATTGACACAGTTGAAACTTTGCTTCAGCAGATCACGGAACAGATCGACGGGGAAGTATTCGGAGTCTGGTTCCTGATTGCAGTTGCACTCGTATTTTTTATGCAGGCAGGCTTTGCCATGGTAGAAACAGGCTTTACCAGAGCCAAGAATGCCGGCAATATCATTATGAAAAACCTTATGGATTTCTGTATCGGCACAGCAGTTTTCATTCTTATAGGCTTTGGACTTCTTTTCGGTGAAGACCTTGTCGGTCTTATCGGAAAGCCGGGATTTGATATTTTCACAGCATACGAAAACTTCAGATGGTCTGATTTCGTCTTTAACCTTGTTTTCTGTGCGACGACGGCAACTATCGTTTCCGGTGCAATGGCTGAAAGAACGAAATTCATTTCCTATTGTATATATTCCGGAATTATAAGCGCTCTTATCTATCCTATTGAGGCTCACTGGATCTGGGGCGGCGGCTGGCTTGCACAGTGGGGCTTCCATGATCTTTCAGGTTCATGCGCTATCCACATGGTAGGCGGTATTTCAGCACTTATCGGTGCTAAGATCTTAGGACCCCGTATCGGCAAATTCACTAAGACAAAAAGCGGCGAGATCAAAGTCAACGCTATTCCGGGACATAACCTTACTATCGGTGCTCTGGGCGTATTCATCCTCTGGTTCGGATGGTACGGCTTCAATGCGGCAGCAGCTCAGTCTGTAGGACAGCTCGGTTCTATCTTCCTCACAACTACAGTAGCTCCTGCAATTGCAACAGTTACATGTATGATCTTTACATGGATAAAATACGGCAAGCCGGATGTGTCCATGTGTCTCAACGCTTCTCTTGCAGGTCTTGTAGGTATTACCGCAGGCTGTGACGTAATGGACTGTACAGGTGCTGTAGCAGTTGGTGTTGTATCAGGCTTCCTGGTATGCTTTGGTGTATGGCTCCTTGACCATGTACTTCATATTGATGACCCGGTGGGTGCGGTTGCAGTACATATGATGAATGGCGCATGGGGTACCATTGCAGTAGGTCTTTTCGCAACTACCTCTGCCCCTGACAACAGTGATTTTACAGGACTTTTCTATGGCGGCGGATTTTCACTTCTTGGCAAGCAGGTCGTAGGTGTTCTTGCAGTAGCAGCATGGACAGCAATTGCAATGATTATCGTGTTCCTTGTTATTAAGAAGACTATCGGTCTGAGAGCTTCCAGACAGGAGGAAATTCTCGGTCTTGACATTACAGAACATGGTCTTGTTTCATCCTATGCAGACTTTGCCCCGGCAATGAGCGAGGCAATGCTGGGATACACAGAGGACGATGCAAAAAGCGTTGTCAAGGTTCCGGTTGAAAAGGCAGTTGAGGTTGAAAGCTACACTGCTTCGGCAGGCAGCGGCGACAAGCTTACAAAGATCGTTGCTATCTTCAAGCAGAGCAGACTTCAGGAATTTATCTCGGCAATGGAGGCTATCGATATTACAGGTATCACAGTTACAAATGTTCTGGGCTGCGGTATGCAGAAAGGACAGACTGAATATTACCGTGGAGCGGCTATGGAAGTAAATCTTCTCCCGAAGGTCAAAACTGAGATTGTTGTATGTTCAGTACCGGTGGAAAAGGTTATCAGTACCGCAAGAAAGGTACTCTACACAGGCAATATAGGCGACGGAAAAATTTTCGTATACGATGTTGAAAGCGTAATCAAGATCCGTACAGGTGAACACGATAAGGACGCCCTTATCGATAAAGCATAAATCAAAAATTATGAATATTAATGACCTGAGATACTGGTATAAGCCGGTATCTCAGGGTCAGGTTAATACAGGAGGAAAACAATCATGAAGAAAATTACAGATTACTTTGGAAGTATGGTTTTTGACGACAGAATTATGAAGGCAAGCCTTTCAGACAAGGTATATAAGTCACTTAAAAAGACTATCAACGAGGGAACTGCCCTTGATATCTCAGTTGCAAATGCAGTAGCTGCTGCAATGAAGGACTGGGCAGTTGAAAAGGGTGCTACGCACTATACCCACTGGTTCCAGCCTATGACAGGTATTACAGCTGAAAAGCATGACAGCTTTATCACCCCTGCGCCTGACGGAAGAGTTATTATGGAATTTTCCGGCAAGGAGCTTGTAAAGGGCGAACCAGACGCTTCATCTTTCCCGTCAGGGGGACTTCGTGCGACATTTGAAGCAAGAGGATATACTGCGTGGGACCCTACTTCCTATGCCTTCATCAAGGACAATACCCTTTACATTCCGACAGTATTCTGTTCCTACGGCAGTGAGGCACTGGACAAAAAGACACCTCTCCTCCGTTCCATGGAAGCTCTTAATCGTCAGGCAATGAGAATATTAAAGCTTTTCGGCAACGATACTGTAAAATGCGTAAAAACTTCGGTAGGTCCGGAGCAGGAATACTTCCTTGTTGACAAAAAGCTTTACGACCAGAGAAAAGACCTTATCATGACAGGCAGGACGCTTTTCGGTGCAATGCCCCCTAAGGGACAGGAAATGGATGACCACTACTTCGGTGCCATCAAGTCAAGAGTTTCCGCATATATGGCTGATCTTGACGAGGAACTCTGGAAGCTGGGCATCCTTGCAAAGACAAAGCACAATGAGGTAGCGCCTGCACAGCATGAGCTGGCACCTATCTATACTACAACTAATATTGCAGCTGACCACAACCAGCTTACTATGGAGGTTATGCAGAAGGTAGCATTGAAGCATGGTCTTGTATGCCTGCTTCATGAAAAGCCCTTCGCAGGTGTAAACGGTTCCGGCAAGCACAACAACTGGTCTATCGCAACAGACACAGGAGTTAATCTGCTCACTCCCGGCGAGACACCTTACGAAAACGCACAGTTCCTGCTTTTCCTCTGTTCGGTAATCAAGGCGGTTGACGATTATCAGGATCTTTTAAGACTTTCTGTTGCAACAGCAGGCAACGACCACAGACTTGGTGCAAACGAAGCGCCTCCGGCTGTAATTTCCATATTCCTGGGCGACGAGCTTACAGATGTTCTCAGCGCAATTGAAACGGATTCTCCTTACAACTCCGCAGAGAAAAAGGTAATGAAGCTGGGAGTTGACGTACTTCCGCAGTTTAACCGTGATACAACAGACAGAAACAGAACAAGTCCTTTTGCATTTACAGGCAACAAATTTGAATTCCGTATGCTGGGTTCGTCAAACAGTATTTCCTGTGCAAACATGATGCTCAATGCCGCTGTTGCTGAAAGCCTCAAGCAGTATGCTGATATTCTTGAAAAGGCTGACAATTTCAACGATGCACTTCATGCACTTATAAAGGATACTATTAAAGAACACAAGAGAATTATATTTAACGGCAATGGCTATGATGACAGCTGGATAAAGGAGGCAACTGAGGAAAGAGGACTTTCAAACCTCAGAACCACTCCTGACTGTATGCCGGAGCTTATCAATGAAAAGAATGTCCGGATGCTTACAGCTCACGGAGTATTCTCAAAGGCTGAGATCTATTCCAGATATGAGATCATGCTGGAAATCTATGTAAAGTCGGTAAATATCGAAGCATGCACAATGACCGATATGACAAGAAAAGAGATCCTTCCGGCAATTTCAAGGTTTGCTGCTGATACTGCGGCAAATGCTGCGGCTGTAAAGGGAGTTGTCAGCGATGCACCGTGCAGCTACGAAACAAAGCTCGTTTCAAAGCTTTCGTCGCTTAAAGACAGTATCGATTCAGAAGCTGAAAAGCTTGAGGCAGATATTGCCGAGCTTAAAACGATTGATGATGTTACAAAGCAGTCTGAGTTTGTAAGAGATTCAATGCTGCCGGATATGGAGGCTCTCCGCAGGTATGCGGATGAAGCTGAGGTCGTAACGGATGAAAACTACTGGCCGCTTCCGGCATACGACAAGATGCTCTTTGGTATCTGATACTAATCCTTAAAGGAATTAGTATGATAAAGAATCCTGACAGAAAGAAAACTTCATAAATTCAGCATAACATGAAACGCCGTCCCGGAAAACGGGGCGGCGTTCCATTTTGTCGAAAAAGTCTTTTAAACATGCAGATAGTAACCTGAAAGCTTTGTACACTTTTTTGCTGTGTATGCCTGCGATATAATACTAATCCCATATTAACCTGTTGAAAGTTTCTCCGCTATCATTTCAAGTATGAATTTCCAATTGTGTAAATACTGACATCCGATACAATTCTCCAACAACTGCCTTTGTCATTATATCTAAAAGAATGTAAAAGTAAAGACTAAAATGAACACAAATTATACTTGATTAAACATCACAAAAATATTGAAGGATGCAGGTAATATTCTATCTGATGACAAATGGCGAAATTTCTTGCCCTGGAAGCGTACTACAAGGGCGCATACAAGGGGTGAATTATAAAAGCTAGCGGACTGGTTTAAAAAAGGGACGCCCTGCAAGTGAAAGCCTCCCTTTAATTATTGCTCCGCCAATTAACTATTGAACTTTCTGCTTGTTCTAAAGCTGAGTCCTGTCGTCAGAAAAACTTGCAATACGACAGTATTCCTGCGTTTTTCTTCCTAAGCCTTCATCTTTATCTCTGCGCATAAATATTCAATAGTTAATTGGTGGAGCAATAGTAATATTATATATACAAGCTGGGCATGATATGTCCACATGTTCATGTAAATAATGAAAAAAGAGAGCGTCATTTACAGACGCTCTCTCAGTTTGTCGAAAAAGTCTTTTAGAGCATGTGGATAGCAACTTAAAAGTTTCGCTCAAGCCTTTTCAAAGGCTTGCAGGGTT
>JBJEQU010000127.1:0-3835 GCA_051881935.1 Porcipelethomonas sp.
CACTTGTAAAGCTTGTCATAAAACTCCCGTTCCGCTTCCGTTTCAAATATACTGTACATATAATCGCATGTGTACCTGTATTCAGCTGCGGCAGCTGACAATATGTTACCTGATGCAAAGGCAAGGAGCAGAAGATTCACAATAAAGAAGGCAAAAATCTTTTTTGTTTTCATATAAAAATCCTCATGGCTTTTTGTTTTTATGTGCGAAATATTTCATTACCTGAAGTCCTCCGATAACCAGTCCGCCGATAATAAAGAAAATTATACTGAATGTATCGAAGGTCATTGCCGGCTTCGGGCTGTCCTTGAGAGTAGTAGGTCCCTGAATGACAGCATAGAGCGAGCCTATCATAAGTCCTAAAATTGCATATATCGTCTGTGAGCGGAATTTTTCAAGGGAACGCTTTACAAGTCTGATAACAAGAAGCACTCCTGCAAGGATTCCAATGAAGAAAAATGCAAGCTCGGGAACACCGCTGAAATCAAAGTGAAGGGCATTTCTTATGGCGGTCATAACAGGAATGTATGTGCCGAAAATAAGCAGTACAGTTGAACCGGAAATTCCCGGGAGAACCATTGCTGAAATACCCAGCATTCCGGTCAGTGTAAATGAAAGATAACTGAGTATATTGAACCCTGTATCAACAGAAGTTCCTCCGTCCGACGGATTCAGCACTGTTATCAGAACAACAAGTCCGGCACCTAATAGCGTAAAAATAAGGTTATAATATTTTGATTTTATACTTTCAAACTCCTCCCTGATAATAAGCGGTATGGAGAAAATAATAAATCCGAGAAACAGTGAGCTTACCTGATAAATATGCTCCTGAAATACGCTTGTCAGTACAAGTACCGCCGAAACAAATCCGATTATCCAGCCTATGCCAAGGCGTACTAAAAATTTCAGAGCCTTGATTATTTTTGCCTTGCGTTCTGACTTTGGGGTACCTCCGGGAATAAAGGAATCGAGAGAGCCGATAAAATCATCATAGCATCCCAGCAGGAAAGCTATCGTTCCTCCTGAAACTCCCGGCACACTGTCCGCAAGTGCCATTAAAAATCCACAGATATATATCATAATTTTTCCTTTCCTGTATCATACGCAGCATTGTAATACTAATTCTCATACGCCGCCTGTGTCGGCTATGAAAATAGTATAAAATCCATTATTTTGAAAAAACAGCGAAAGGCTCTCAGGTCTTTCGCTGTTATTTATCAGATTATAGGCATTGTTCCTGCAAGATGAGCCGCAGAAGAAGCTGCGTCTGTATTTACAGGTTCATTTTTAACAATTGCAACCTTGTTATAGATATCCATACCCGTACCAGCCGGAATAAGCTTACCGATAAGGACATTTTCTTTAAGTCCCACAAGGTGATCAACCTTACCTCTGATAGCTGCGTCAGTAAGAGCCTTTGTTGTTTCCTGGAAGGATGCGGCTGACAGGAAGCTGTCGGAATTGGACGAAGCCTTGGTAATACCCTGGAGAACGGGAACTGTAGTGACGAATTCAAGATTTTCTTCTCCGTTTTCCATTCTTGCCTTAATGGATTCGTTTATTGCATCAACTTCCTTCTTGTCGATAAGTGTACCTGTAAGCAGATAGCTGCTGCCCGATTCATCGACCTTTACCTTTCTGAGCATCTGACGAACGATGACCTCGATGTGCTTGTCATTGATATCAACACCCTGAAGACGGTAAACCTTCTGAACTTCGTGGATAATATAGTTCTGAACAGCCTGAACGTCAAGGATATCAAGAATATCAGCAGGATATACGTTACCCTCTGTAAGCTTTGTACCCTTTTCAATCTGTTCATTTTCCTTGACACGTATCTTGAAGTTATAAGGAACCATGTATGTCTCAGACTCATTTGTCTCGCTGTTTGTAACGATAACGTTTCTTGTAGTCTTGATTTCCTCAATGTGAACAGTACCATCAATTCTTGAGAGAATAGCCGCACTCTTGGGGCGTCTTGCCTCGAACAGTTCCTCGACACGTGGAAGACCCTGTGTGATATCTTCTGCCGAAGCGATACCGCCGGTATGGAATGTTCTCATTGTAAGCTGTGTACCCGGTTCACCGATAGACTGAGCCGCAATAATACCAACAGCTTCACCGACTCCCACAAGATTGCCGTTTGCAAGGTTTGCACCGTAGCATTTTGCACATACGCCGTGCTTTGTCTTACAGTGAAGCACAGAACGTATTTTGATTCTCTCAACGCCGCTGTTAACGATCTTCTTTGCGTCTGCTTCAGAAATGAGCTTATCCTTTGACATGATAATATCCCCTGTAGAGGAATCCCTGAGATCCTCAACGAGATATCTTCCCACAAGTCTTTCAACGAGAGGCTCAATAACCTCATTGCCGTTTCTGATCTCATAAACTTCGATACCGTCTGTTGTACCGCAGTCATGCTCGCTGATGATAACATCCTGAGAAACATCAACAAGACGTCTTGTAAGGTAACCTGAGTCGGCTGTACGGAGAGCTGTATCCGCAAGTCCCTTTCTGGCACCACGGGAAGAGATGAAGTATTCCAGGATGTTAAGACCTTCACGGTAATTAGCTCTGATAGGGATCTCAATGGTTGTACCTGACGTATTGGCAATAAGTCCGCGCATACCTGCAAGCTGTCTTATCTGGTTGATACTACCACGGGCACCGGAGTCTGCCATCATGAAGATAGGATTGTATCTGTCAAGACCGTTTTTCAGTGCTGCTGTAACATCATCTGTAGCCTTGTTCCATACATCGATTACCTTCTTTGACTTTTCCTCGGAGGAAATATAACCGTAGTCATACTGCCTTGTGATAACATCGATCTTCTTGTCAGCTTCCGCAAGGATATCCTTCTTTTCAGCCGGGATAGTCGCATCGCATACAGCAACGGTAATGGAAGCCTTTGTTGAATATTTAAAACCGAGTGCCTTGATCTTGTCAAGCACCTCAGATGTTGTTGTTGTGCCGTGGATCCTGATACATCTTTCGATAATGTCGGAAAGCTGCTTTTTGCCGACTAAGAACGCAATTTCAAGGTCGAACTGCTTTTCAGAGCTTGTTCTGTCAACGTATCCCAGATTCTGAGGGATATTTTCATTGAAGATAAGACGTCCCACAGTACAGTCGATTATCTTGGAAACAGTCTTGTCTCCCACTTCCTTCGTAATCCTTACCTTGATAGCAGCGTGGAGGGAAACGTCATGTTCATTGTATGCCATGAGAGCCTCATTGACATCCCTGAACACCTTTCCTTCGCCCTTTTCGCCGTCCTTCTGCATTGTAAGGTAGTAGGAACCGAGCACCATATCCTGTGACGGAACTGCAACCGGGCATCCGTCTGAGGGCTTTAACAGGTTGTTTGCAGCCAGCATAAGGAATCTTGCCTCAGCCTGTGCCTCAGCGGAAAGAGGAAGATGAACCGCCATCTGGTCACCGTCAAAGTCAGCGTTAAAAGCTGTACATACCAGCGGATGAAGCTTGATCGCACGTCCCTCGACCAGAATAGGCTCAAATGCCTGAATACCCAGTCTGTGGAGGGTGGGGGCACGGTTGAGCATTACCGGATGATCCTTGATAACATTTTCCAGTGCGTCCCATACCTCAGTAGAAGCTCTGTCAACCATTTTTCTTGCGCTCTTGATATTGGCAATGACCTTTGTATCAACAAGTCTTTTAAGAACGAAAGGCTTGAAAAGCTCCAGCGCCATTTCCTTCGGAAGACCGCACTGATACATTTTAAGCTCCGGTCCTACGACGATAACCGAACGTCCGGAATAGTCAACACGCTTACCGAGAAGGTTCTGACGGAAACGTCCCTGCTTACCCT
>JBJEQU010000128.1:0-3825 GCA_051881935.1 Porcipelethomonas sp.
AATGGGCGATTATCATATTCTGACCGCCGAGAACATATGAAGGACGAAGAAGAACAGGATAACCAAGCTTTTCTGCAACTTCAACTGCCTCTTCGGTAGTCATTACAGTGTAGCCTGCCGGTCTTGGAATTCCGCACTTTTCAAGCAGCTCATCGAATCTTTCTCTGTCTTCCGCAGCGTCAATGCTGTCCGCAGAAGTGCCGAGAATGTTTACACCCATATCAGCAAGATGGCGTGTAAGCTTGATGGCAGTCTGACCGCCGAACTGGACAACGACACCGTAAGGCTGTTCAGTTTCTATGATAGATTCAACATCTTCTTTTGTCAGCGGGTCAAAATAAAGTCTGTCGCCTGTATCAAAGTCGGTCGAAACTGTCTCCGGATTGTTATTGCAGATAACTGCTTCGTATCCCTCTTCCTTAAGAGACCATACACAGTGTACAGAACAGTAGTCAAACTCAATACCCTGACCGATTCTGATAGGTCCGGAACCAAAAACGATGATTTTCTTTTTGCCCACATCGGTTCTTTCAATAAACTGCTTTGCCTCATTCTCCTCGTCAAAGGTGGAATAGAAGTATGGAGTTTCAGCCTTGAACTCTCCTGCGCAGGTATCAACCATCTTGTAAACCGCCCTTTTTCTCATAGGACACTTCTGTCCGGAGAGACGTTCAATAGTGCTGTCAAGGTAGCCGAATTTTTTAGCAGTAAGATACTTTTCTTCATCAAGAGTTCCATCAGCAAGCCATCTTTCAAGCTCAACAAGATTTTTAAGCTTTTCAAGGAACCATTCATCGATAAGCGTTATTTCATGAAGCTTTTCAACAGTGATGTCACGTTTGAGCAGCTCAAACAGCTGGAATGCCCTCTCATCATCTGCAACGGCAATTTTTTCAAGCAGTTCCTCTGTGGAGACATCTGCAAATTTCTTCATGTTAAGGGTATCCACTCCAAGCTCAATAGAACGAACTGCCTTCATCATTGCCTGTTCAAAGCTTGTGCCTATAGCCATGACTTCACCGGTAGCTTTCATCTGTGTGCCAAGAGTTCTCTTGGCATATACAAACTTATCAAATGCCCATTTCGGGAACTTTACAACTACATAGTCAATGGCAGGCTCAAAGCAGGCATATGTCTTGCCTGTTACCTGATTTATAATTTCATCAAGGGAATATCCGATAGCGATCCTTGTAGCGACCTTGGCAATAGGATATCCGGTTGCCTTGGAAGCAAGGGCAGAAGAACGTGAAACTCTCGGATTAACTTCAATTACTGCATATTCCATTGACTCAGGGTGAAGTGCAAACTGACAGTTGCATCCTCCCTCTACCTTAAGCTCTGATATTATATTTATAGATGCAGTTCTCAGCATCTGATACTCTCTGTTTGAAAGGGTCACAGCCGGTGCAATAACGATACTGTCTCCGGTGTGTACGCCGACAGGGTCGAAGTTTTCCATTGAGCAGACTGTAATAACATTACCCTTGCTGTCACGGATAACCTCAAACTCGATCTCCTTCCAGCCGCTGATACACTTTTCAATGAGTACCTGTGTGATAGGCGAAAGTCTCAGACCGTTTTTGGAAATATCACGGAGCTGTTCCTCGTCATAGGCAATACCGCCGCCTGTGCCTCCCAGAGTAAATGCAGGGCGGACAATTACCGGATAACCTATCTCACCGGCAAAGGCAACAGCGTCATCTATAGTTTCAACCACCTTTGACGGAATGCAGGGTTCGCCGATCTTTTCCATGGTATCCTTGAAAGCCTGTCTGTCCTCAGCCTTGTGGATAGTTTCAGGGTCGGCACCGAGCAGCTTTACATTGTGTGAGTCAAGGAAGCCTTCCTCGGCAAGCTGCATTGAAAGGGTAAGACCTGTCTGTCCGCCGAGAGTAGAAAGAACACTGTCCGGCTTTTCTATCTCGATGATTCTCTTTACAACGTCAAGGGTCAGCGGTTCAATATAAATTTTGTCAGCCATAGCCTTGTCGGTCATGATAGTTGCAGGGTTTGAGTTGATAAGAACAACTTCAAGTCCCTCCTGCTTCAATGCACGGCATGCCTGAGTGCCTGCATAGTCAAATTCTGCCGCCTGTCCGATTACGATGGGTCCTGAACCGATTACAAGTACTTTTTTTATATCCTGTCTTAAAGGCATATCAGTGCATCTCCTTTTTTTCTTCAATCATTTTTATAAACTCGTCAAACAGATAGGAAGTATCCTCCGGGCCTCCGTTTGCTTCCGGATGGAACTGAACGGTAAACGCATTGATTTTTTTATATATAACGCCTTCGCATGTTCCGTCATTTGCATTAATATGGGATACAATTCCCACCTCCGGATCGATGCTGTCTCCTACGACCGCATAACCGTGATTCTGAGTTGTAACAAAGGTTCTTCCCAGTGCCTTGTCTATAACAGGCTGGTTTCCGCCTCTGTGACCGTATTTAAGCTTTTCGGTGCGTCCGCCCTGGGCAAGAGCCATAAGCTGATGACCTAAGCATATGCCAAAAATCGGAATTCCAAGCTTTGAAATTTCTCTGATGTTTTCAATGACCCCGGTGTTTTCCGAAGGGTCTCCGGGACCGTTTGAAAACATGATGCCGTCCGGGGCTATAGCCTTTATCTGTTCCGCAGTTGTGTTTGCTGGAACTACAGTAACCTCGCAGCCCTTGCTGATGAGCTTGTTCCTGATATTTCTCTTGTAACCGAAGTCAAAGAGAACAACCCTGTATTTGCAGCCGTCACCGCTGTAGACCTTGTTTTCCTTACATGTTACATTTTTAACTGCGTCAACGATTTTATACTCATTGATACGTTTTAAAAGCTCTTCCTTTTTCTCGTAAACATTTTCGGTTGTAATTGCACCGTTCATAACTCCGGCTTCACGTATGATTCTTGTAAGACAGCGTGTATCAATGGAGTGAATACCAATAACATTCTGCTGCCTGAGAAAATCATCAACATTCCCCTGACAGCGGAAATTTGACGGAGTATTGCACCATTCTCTTACGATATATCCGCTGACATAAGCCTTATCCGACTCATTGTCCCCGTCATTTACGCCATAGTTTCCGATAAGAGGAAATGTCTGCGTAACTATCTGACCGTAATAGCTGGGATCGGTAAGCGCTTCCTGATAGCCCACAAGACTTGTAGTAAATACGACTTCACCGATAACGGTGCCTTCAGCGCCGAAACTGCGTCCTTCAAAAACAGTTCCGTTTGCCAGAAGAAGATACGCCTTCCGGCTCTGATTAAATATTGACATCAAACCATTCCTTTCAAATTTTCCTGTTTTGGTCTGTAATATATTTATGAATAAGCTTATGACGTTACTTTACATAGGACATAATATCGTCTCTCATTCTTATGGCTTCCCTTCTTGCCGCCTTTGCAAAGTCCTTTTCAGGGCAGTTTTCTTCCTTTTTATAAGCGCACATTATGGCTCTTGAAGAATTTACAATTGCCCCGAGACCGTCCTTGTCAAAGGCTCCTGCAATTCCCTTTGCACCGCCGCCCTGTGCACCGTAGCCCGGTACCAGGAACATGGTATGAGGAAGTCTTTCACGAAGCTCAGTAAGCTGCTCCGGATATGTTGCACCTACGACGGCTCCTACCGATGAATAGCCGTATTTTCCTATCTGGTCTTTTCCCCAGTTTTCGCACATATCACCCATAAGAGCGTATACCGGAGTACCATCGATAAGTCTGTCCTGAAGCTCACCGCTTGACTTGTTGGAGGTTTTTACGAGAACAAAGATGCCCTTGTCCTTTTCCCTGCACACTTCAAGAAGCGGAGAGATGCCGTCAGTACCCAGATA
>JBJEQU010000129.1:0-3703 GCA_051881935.1 Porcipelethomonas sp.
TCACTGTTTATTTTCTTAAGGATGGTATCATGTGCATTGTCCTGAACCTGATGGGTTTCATAGCGTGTGATAGTTTTAGCCCCCCACCCTAACAATAAGCACAAATCCGATTGACTGATTCCGTACTTGGCTCTGATATTGCAAATCTCGTCAGATGTCAATAGGTTATTCTTTTTTCTGTAATCATTTTTCATTGCAATATCATTGATTGCAATCATATCATCCGATTCAAAATACTCATCCGCTTTATCACAATATTTATATATTGCGTTATATTCAACTTCAACGCCCTTAAAGATGTTCTTTTCCAACGTTTCAACGGTTAATACTTCATGTTCTTCCATGCAGCACTCGCATAGAACGTGTTCTCGTTTAATAATTTTATCTGTCATATATAACACCTCCGCTTAATCCTTATACGGGAAGTCATTTTCATGAAACATTTTTTCGGCAAAATGGAAAGACATAACAAATGTATGATGATCTCCATTATTTTCTTGTGAAAAAAGCTCTACCCTGATCTTTATGTAAACATCTCCATATCCGTCATAAACCTTGCCGAACTCACGCATTTCACTTCGTTTGGGAAATCTGATATCTTTTACTGTACGCATATAGTTTTCTACAGTAAGCTTTTTTAATTCTCTTCTTAAAGCATTTTCAGGGTTTTCATTGGGAAAGAGTTCAGCAACCGTATATTTATTTGTAAATTTAGTTTCTTTCATGGTGTCAACTTTTCGTTCAATCTGAAAAGTGATTTTGGCGCCATTCTCTAACAAATAGTTTAGTTTTGTCAAATAGTTCTTAACTTCTTCCTTTGATTCTATTCTTGAAAGTGAATCAGCCAAAACTCTCACCGCCTTGTGGTATCATTTGATACCTATATTATATATCTTTTCTTTAAAAAAGTCAATAGCATTTTTAATCAAGTTCATTCTGTCCATACCTTTATTATTCCCCAAATACTTTTGAAAAGTATATGTTAGATGCTTTGGATTTATCCTAAAGCAAATGGATACCAAAGGAAATACGTATTTAAATTCAAAATTTATAAAGGGTGAATAATAACATGGAAAACAAAGCTATTTTGTATACGGTGCAAGTGCATTTTTTAGATAATGTGTAAAATCGGCTCGAAAACATTTTATAAAATGTGTAAAACACTATTGATATATTCATCAAAAAGTGGTATAATGTTTGTAAGGAGCGTGATTATGTGAAACGTAATGCAATAGAACAGCTTTTAGCCTGGAAAAACAGTGCTGACCGCAAGCCACTCGTGCTTAAAGGTGCAAGACAGGTAGGGAAAACCTGGCTTATGGAGGAATTCGGCAGGCTGTATTATGAGGATACATTTTATTTCAACTTCGATGAAGAAGACGAATTGAAATCTATCTTTGAAACGAACAAAAATCCACATCGAATTATTGAATTACTGGGACTTATCAAGGGCAAAAAGATTCTTCCCGAAAAGCATCTGATTATATTTGATGAAGTGCAGGAATGCTCCGAGGCTCTGAACTCTCTTAAATATTTCTGCGAAAAGGCAAACGAGTATCACATTATTTCAGCAGGAAGTCTGCTTGGTACTCTGCTTGCAAAGCCTAAGTCATACCCCGTGGGCAAAGTAAATCTTCTGAATATCAGCCCTATGACCTTTGATGAATTTCTTGCCGCAACGGACGAGGGACTGTATTCTTACTATAACAGCATTGAAAAAGGACAGCATATTGAGGAAATTTTCCACCAAAAACTGCTTGACGCATATAATTTTTATCTGATAATAGGCGGTATGCCTGAATGTGTGCAGTCCTGGATTACACACAAAGACCCTGCCGAAATCTCCCGTATTCAGCAGGAATTGATTGAATTATATGAAAATGACTTCTCCAAGCACAATGGAAAAGTCAACAGCGGACGTATTCTGATGGTTTTCCGAAGCCTTGTAACCCAACTTTCCAAGGATAATGAGAAATTCGTTTACGGCTGTGTTCGTGAGGGGGCAAGAGCAAGGGAGTTTGAAGAGGCTATTGAGTGGCTGGTATCAGCAGGTATGGTTCTGCGTATATATAATGTAAGCAAGCCTGAACATCCGCTTAAAGCATATGAGCAGTTAAATCACTTCAAACTGTTTATGTTTGACGTGGGACTTATGAAGCATATGGCATCGATCAGCAACGAAGCGATTCTGCTCAAATCAGATTATCAGTTCAAAGGTGCGTTGACAGAAAACTATGTGTTACAGCAGATAAAATCGCTGTATGATACCGAACCGAAGTATTACGCTCCCACGGCCACAAGTGAGATCGACTTTATTGTACAGAACGGAATGGATATTATTCCGATTGAGGTCAAAGCCGGTGAAAGCGTGACCTCTGCAAGCTTTAAAAGCTATCTCAAGGAGCATAAACCTGCAAAGGCTGTGCGTTTTTCTAAACTGGGATATGAGCAGAATGACAGCTTTGTGAATGTTCCTCTTTATCTTGCAAATAAGATGAATGAGCTTGTATAAACAATAACAATAATATAATCCGGGAAAGCTCACAGCATAGAGTTTTCCCGGAACTACTATAAGGTGCTGTTTTTATCAATTCCCTCATTTTTTTACGATGAAATTCAGGAATAGAAGTTATTTTCTATGAACAAAATCGAAGCACCCCTTCAAATCATCAGAAGTCAATTCAGTTAATGCATCACTTGAAAAGTCATTTTTCTCAGACAATCTGTTAGCTTGATTAACAACCGCCTTCTCAAAGAAATTTCTGACTTCACGAGCATTGGCAAAATTTGATGTTCTATTCTCATACATATTGCTTAAGTAACCGGATGCAAATTCAATAGCATCGCCGGATAATGTATATCCTGATTGCTGACACATCTTTGTGAATATTTCCATTAGTTCGGTAGAATTGTAATCTTCAAATGTCATAAATCTGTTAAATCTCGATTTCAAACCGGGATTTGATTCAAGAAAACTTTTCATCAAATCAGGATATCCTGCAACAATTACAATAAACTGATCACGTTTATCTTCCATTGCTTTAAGCAATGTATCAATTGCCTCTTGTCCGAAGTCCCCTTCACCTTTACAGGATAGTGTATATGCTTCATCAATGAACAAAACCCCGCCCATTGCCTTATTTATTACTTCCTGTGTTTTTATAGCTGTTTGACCAACATACCCGCCAACAAGACCCGAGCGGTCAACCTCGATCAGCTGTCCATTTGGAATAACGCCAATGGATTTGTAAATCTGAGCCAACAATCTTGCTACCGTAGTTTTACCTGTTCCGGGATTACCAGAAAAAACGAGATGTTTAGAAATGGGAATTACCGTAAGTCCTTTCTTCTCACGTTCTTTCTGTACCTGTATCAAATTGATAAGTGATCTTACCTCTTTCTTAACTTCAGCCAATCCGGTTAGATCATCAAGCTGAGCGAGCAATTCGTCAACACTTGCTTTTTCTTTTAAAGAGTTTTGAGTTATATTCCTACTATCCGACTGCTGAGGAGCATTACTCAACGCAGAAACGTCTCTTTCAGATACTTCAATACCAAAAGCAGCCGCTCTCTTTTCATACTGTTCTTTTGTTATCAATACTTTTCGGAGTGACGCATTTTTAAAAGGACCAATTATTCCTAAGTTTTCAAGCTCTTCTGTTAACCTTGCCGCCCTTGAATAACCTAACTTCAATTTTCTTTG
>JBJEQU010000130.1:0-3702 GCA_051881935.1 Porcipelethomonas sp.
GAGGGTGACGGCGTCAAGAAAGGCGAGGTGGTAAAGGTAAAAGTAAGTCTTGGTGCAAAGACTGTAAAAGTTCCGAACGTTATCAACTACCATTATATTACTGCCGGTGAAGCACTGAGGGCTCAGGGGCTTGATGTTGAGTACCAGTATCAGACCAACGAGGATTTTGAAGAGGAAATCGTTTTTGATACGGAACCTGCCGCTCTTGAGGAGGTTGAACCTGGTTCGACAGTTCTTGTCTATGTAAGCAAGGGCTCGGAGATCGAAGAAATAACCATGGAGGATTTTGTAGGCAAGGATATTTCGGATGCAAGAGTACAGTGCGGTATATGGGGAATCGGAGTCAAGATCGAGAAGAAGGATTCCGGCGAGGACGAAGGAATTATCCTCAAGCAGAGCATTGAAGCGGGCGAAAAGGTTCCGGCTGATTCAACTATAACATTTACCGTAAGCACCGGAAAAGAGCCGGAGGGTACGGTTGACATGAATTTCCACTTCCCGGGCAACTCAACAGGAAGATTCACCATTACAGCGTACCAGAACGGAGTCGCAATCTTCCAGAGCTTTACACTTTCCGCTGACTATTCAAAGGAAAATCTTGTTTCTGTAAAGGGCAAGGGAACAGATGAAAACATAACAATGGTTCTTACAAACCTGAGCAATAATCTTACCTGTGAGCTTGGTACATACAATATGAATTTTGAAGCAGGTACATTTTCAACAGTAAACGAAGATATCGACAAGGCATTTTTAATTGTTGACGGACTGGTTAAGGAGGAAGAACCTCAGACGGTTCCCCAGACGGAGGCTGCGGCTGCTCCGGAGGAAGTTCCGCCTGAAGAAAGTGAAGGATAATTCATGGTACAGAGCGGAATTATAGTAAAATCCATCGGAGGACTCTATTTTACAGAGTCCTCCGACAACATATATGAATGTAAGGCAAGAGGCATATTCAGAAAAGAAGGCATTTCCCCAAGCGTGGGGGATAATGTTAAATTTGAGGACGGAGTCATTACTGAAATACTCCCGAGAAAGAATTATATAATAAGACCTCCTCTTGCAAATCTGGACAGGCTTATATTTGTAGTGTCGGCAGCGGAGCCATCCCCCAACCTGCTTTTGCTGGATAAGTTTATTGCTGTTGCTGAGTATGAAAATATCGAGCCGGTGATTGTAATTACAAAGATTGATCTTGAAAGCTGCGAAAATATTCTTGATATATACACAAGAGCAGGAATCGGCGTGTATGTTATTGATTATAACGATAAAGACCCGGCGGAAAAAATAAGACTTCTTCTTAAAGACAAGATAAGCGCATTTACAGGCAACAGCGGTGTGGGAAAATCCACACTGTTAAATGAAGTGTGCGGAGATTTTAATATTTCAACAGGGGAGATAAGCAAAAAACTCGGAAGAGGAAGGCATACCACACGCCACAGCGAGCTTTACAGGCTGCCCTGGGGCGGATATATTGCTGACACTCCCGGATTTTCAACATTCGAGACAAACAAGTATAATATAATCAGGAAGGAAGAGCTTGCGGACTGCTTCAGGGAATTCCGGAGCTTTGCCGGAAAATGCCGATTCCGTGACTGTTCACACACCAAGGAGAAGGGATGCAGCATTTTAGAAGCGGTAGAGCAGGGAATCATTCCTGAGAGCCGCCACGAAAGCTATTGCTGCATGTACGAAGAGGCAAAGCAGATCAGGGAATGGGAGCTTTGAGATGGAACATGTTAAGAAATGCTATATTTTTGCCGGATGTCCTGATGCAAGGTGTACCGATATCAGTTTTGATGATGACAGATATGTTATATGTGCTGACGGAGGATACAGTATAGCAAAAAGGCTCAGGATAGAACCGGATGTTATGATCGGGGACTTTGATACTTATTCCGGCAGGCTTCCGGAAAATTGCGAAATAATAAAGCATCCCCCTGAAAAGGATGATACGGATACCATGCTTGCGGCAAAGCTTGCCCTTGACAGGGGATACAGGCACATCGTTATATGCGGCGGCGTGGGGGGACGTCTTGACCACACGATTGCAAATATACAGACGCTTAGATATATTCTCAGGCATGAGGCATACGGAGAGCTTGCCGGAGACGGAAATTATGTCACGATGCAGGGACCGGGAGTCAGGGTCTACAGCAGAATGAAAGGGTATTATTTCTCTGTATTTTCCTACACCGAGGAGTGCAGAGGAGTTTCACTGACCGGTTTTAAATATCCGCTTAAAGACGGCGTTATCAGAAACAGCTTTCCCATTGGAGTGAGCAATGAGATAACCGGGAGATCGGGTATAGTTTCCCTTGAAAGCGGTATACTGCTGGTGGTTTTTTCAAGGGATATGAACCAAAGCTGAACTTCTGAATATAATATTGATAAGGCAGAACAATGCCGGAAATTAATACGGAGGTGAAGGTTTTGAAAATTGTTGTTATAAGAAGCCCAAGATTTTTGTCGGGTATCCTGAGAATGGTATTCCATATAAAGAAAGAGCAGGAAACAGAGTAGAGCAATACAAGCAGATATACTTATGAGGCGGAGCGATTACGCTCCGCTCTTTCATATTGCCTGTTTATTTTTCATATATTTTTTTATGGAATAAAAACGGGCAATGGAGGAGTCTATGGATAACACAGTAACTGAACAGCAGGAAAAGCCAAAAAATCCGGAGGAACAAAGGGAATTACAGGAGAAAAAAACTGAAACGCCGGAGGTCACAGGGGAAACTGAACAGCTTTCCGGTGATCCGCCGGAGGATATGATCGAAATGGTAAGGGCAAAGCATTCGGAGGAGCCTAAAAGGGAGAGGATAGCTGATATCTTAACTATGCAGCTTATTCTGTGCATACTGCTTGTGCTTGTATTTGCAGTTATAAACATAATTGATAAGGATATTGCACAGCAGTTTATCGGCGAATTTAAAAAGCAGACCGCCGGGGAAACCGAGCAGATCATAAAGGACGCTGTCAGCTATGCAGCAGGACTTCTCAGATGATAAGCTTTAAGATCGGTACGGTCAGGATATCCTTTGAATTCGGATTTTTTGCGGTAGTTACGCTGTTTTGCCTGCTGGATGCTCCGGAGCTTGCACTGACTGCCGTGTGTGCCTGTGCTGTACATGAGCTGGGGCATATTCTTGCGGCGGTTATTTCCGATGTGAAAATAGAAAGGGTGATATTCCGTGCCAGCGGAATAAAAATGGAATCACGAAGCAGTATTACCGGTGTTCCGGGAGACACCTTCGTTCTCCTTGCCGGACCCTTTATGAATTTTGCAGCGGCAGTATTCTATTACTTTTCCGGATGCTATACGCCTTTTTCAGTAAATCTTATACTGGGACTTTTTAATCTGCTCCCTTTTACAAGCCTTGACGGAGGAGCACTCATAAAAAATCTGCTTGAATATTTCGGGGTAAATGCAGAGAGGATCATGAAAATAACGGCAGTAATATCAGCTGCCATAATTTTCATGATCTTTTATTTTACCGGTTCGGGAGGCATAACAAGCTGTCTTACTATACTTTTTCTTACTTTGTGCGAAATGTTTTAAGGCATAACCAGAACCTTGCGGATGTGCAGAATTTTAAGGCAATACCGCACAGAGATTGTGCGGCAGATGCGAAGTCAGATTTTTTGTCAGATTGTACAAATTGAGTGCAGGCATACTGGCGTACCCCAAGGGCACTTCCTC
>JBJEQU010000131.1:0-16322 GCA_051881935.1 Porcipelethomonas sp.
TTCCGAAGGGTTCTCTTCCTATAAGGTCACGACCCCTGAATTTTCCAGTGAATTTCTGATGCCTGTAAAGGTTAGAGGAGGAGCAGACAAGGCGGTGGGGATCAGAGCTGGCAGTCTCAGGGAGCTTGTTGTTCCGAAAAGCAGCGGAGAGATGAGCACGGCTGTGCTGCTGCCGGAGTATGTTGACGCCCCGGTGAAAAAGGGTCAGGTCATAGGAAAGATCGGCTTCTACAATGGAGATACTCTGCTCTATGAAACGGATCTTCTGGCGGCGGAAGAAGTAAAAAAAATGGATTTCGGGAAAGCAATCGATAAATATTTGTGCATTATGTATAAATAATTGAAACCCAAATTGTTATGAATCAACAATAATAAAGTTACATCTTGCAAATATGCCGAAAATATAGTAAAATGTTAGATGTAAGAAAGTAAAAAAAGCTGTATGCAGGATCTCTGCTGCGTGATTTTTTTATTATTGACTGGAGGAAGCTTAAATGTCATTGAAGTTGAACAGCAAATATGTTCAGAAGTTTATTAACGAAGATGAAATGAACGGTATCAGGGCTCAGGTTGAAACTGCCGCTAAGGTACTTCATGAAAAATCAGGTCTCGGAAACGATTTCCTCGGCTGGCTTGATCTTCCTGTTGATTACGACAAGGAAGAATTTGCAAGGATCAAGGCTGCTGCTGAAAAGATCAAAAAGACTGCTGATGTGCTTATCGTTATCGGTATCGGCGGTTCCTATCTGGGTGCAAGAGCGGCTATCGAACTGCTCAAATCCCCGTTCTACAATAATATGAAGAAGGATACACCGGACATCTACTATGTGGGCAACAATATCAATCCGACATATCTTCAGGAGGTTCTGTCCATCTGTGAGGGCAGGGATATTGCGGTTAACGTAATTTCAAAGTCCGGTACTACAACAGAGCCGGCACTGGCTTTCAGGATCTTCAAGAAGCTTGTTGAGGAAAAATACGGCAGAGATGGCGCAAAGGACAGAATTTTCTGCACTACCGACAAGGCAAGAGGAACCCTCAAGAGTCTTGCTGACACTGAGGGCTATGAAACATTTGTTATCCCTGACGATGTTGGCGGACGTTTCTCTGTTCTTACAGCAGTAGGACTTCTCCCGATAGCTGTTGCAGGCTGTGATATCGACGGTCTTATGAAGGGCGCAGCAAAGGCAAGAGAGGACTTTACGGCTGATTTTGACAGCAATGACTGCTATCAGTATGCAGCACTGAGAAATATTCTCTACCGCAAGGGCAAGTCGGTTGAACTGATGGTATCCTATGACCCTGCATTCTGCATGATGTCTGAATGGTACAAGCAGCTCTTCGGCGAAAGTGAAGGCAAGGACAACAAGGGTATCTTCCCGGCATCAGTGGTGTTCTCCACAGACCTCCACTCTATGGGACAGTTTATCCAGGACGGTTCAAGAGTTATGTTTGAGACTGTTGTTGATATTAAGGAACCAAAGCAGGATCTCTTCCTTGAGGATGATGCAGAAAACCTTGACGGCCTTAACTTCCTCACAAACCAGAATATGTCTGTTGTAAACAGAAAGGCTTTTGAGGGTACTGTTCTTGCCCATACAGAGGGCGGAGTTCCTAACATTATCCTCGAGCTTGACAAGATCGATGAAGAGAATTTAGGCTATATGATCTATTTCTTTGAAAAGGCATGTGCGGTTTCAGGCTATGTTCTGGGAGTTAATCCGTTTAACCAGCCGGGTGTTGAAAGCTATAAGTCAAACATGTTTGCACTTCTCGGCAAGCCGGGTTACGAGGATCAGAAGGAAGCCCTTGAGGCAAAGCTTGGCTGATCTGGCATAATATCCGAAGAAACTTACATGGGCGGGATGCCGTTCCATTTAAGTATAAACGCATTATGAAATGCAGCATTAATTGTCATCTTTATGACGAAAGGAGTTTATATATGATTAAGTTAATAACAGGCAAGAAGGGTACAGGCAAAACCAAGATACTTATCGATATGATCAATGAAGCTGTCAAGACTACAAACGGCAGTCTTGTATGCATCGAAAAGGGTGAAGCTTTAAGAAGATCTATCAGCTACAAGGTAAGATGGTGTGATGCTGAACAGTTCAGCATTACAAATTTTGACGCTTTCTATGGCTTCGTTGCGGGCATGCTTGCCGGAAACTACGACATCAAGGAAGTGTATGTTGACGGTATCCTCAAGATCGGCGGTCCTGATTTTGACGAACTGGGAATCATGTTCGACAAGCTGGACAAGCTTACAGGCGAGGACACAAAGGTTGTTTTCACAGTTTCAGCAGATAACACTGAACTGCCTGCAAGCGTTGTAAAATTCGCATAATTCCAAAGAAAGTATTGACATCAGGCAGTTTTTTGTATATAATAAGACTTGTAGTGCTTGTAAGGGAGTAAAGATATGACAGCGGATCTACGTCAGGTTTTTAACACATCCGGGGCAGAAAAGGAGTTTGGATATGAAATTCCTTTGTCTGAACTTGAAAGATGCAAAGGGTATTCCTTTGCGGATACTGTTAAAGTAAGCGGAAGCTTTTATAACCGTGCTGATGTTGTTCATATGGATTATTCCGTAAAGTTTACATTAAATATCGTCTGTGACAGATGTCTGAAAGAGTTTGAAAGGAAGTATTCCTATGACTTTCAGCATGTAATTGTCAGTTCTGTCAATAAGGATAATGATGAATATATCATTGCCGAAGATTACAGAGTCGATGTAAATGAGATTGCTCTTTCGGATTTGCTTCTTGAGCTGCCTACAAAGCTGCTGTGCAGCGATGACTGCAAAGGGCTTTGCAGTGTCTGCGGCTGCGATCTGAACGAATCCGAGTGTAATTGCCAAAAATAAGCTTTGCTTTGACAGAGCTGTAAGGAGGTGCCGAAGTGGCTGTACCAAAGAGAAAAACTTCCAAAGCAAGACGTGACAAGAGACGTTCTGCTGTTTGGAAGCTTGATGCGCCTGCGTTAAGCAGATGCGATAATTGCGGTGAATTAAAGGCTCCGCATAAGGTTTGTAAGAATTGTGGATTCTACAAGGGCGTTGAGGTTATCAAGATGGATGCTGAATAATGCCTGAGCGGCGGAGAGGAGGAGTGATCTTCCTCTCCTTTTGTTTTGCTTATACTGATCCCATCTCAGATGACGGATAAAAATCTGCCGTCTGACAGAATAATAGTATCAGAAAGGGGATGTTTATATGCCGCTGCCGTTAGTTGCAGTTGTGGGACGTCCGAACGTGGGCAAATCCACATTGTTCAATAAAATAGTCGGTCATCGTATTTCGATCGTGGAGGATACTCCGGGGGTGACCAGAGACAGAATTTATTCAAAATGCGAATGGCGTGCAAGGGAATTTATGGTTGTCGATACGGGTGGTATCGAGCCGGATTCGGATGATGTTATTCTTTCACAGATGCGCCGTCAGGCAGAGCTTGCCATACAGAGGGCGGATGTTATTGTCCTTGTGACGGATATAAGATGCGGCGTTACTGCCAGTGATATGGAGGTTGCCTCCATGCTTCAGAAAAGCGGCAAGCCCGTGGTTCTTGCGGTGAATAAGTGTGATTCCATTGGCGAACCTCCTGTGGAGCTTTACGAGTTTTACAATCTGGGGCTGGGCGATCCCTTCCCGATCTCCTCGCAGCATGGACACGGAACCGGCGACCTGCTGGATGAGATATTCCGGTATTTTCCCGAGGACAAAACCGAGGATTATGACGAGGAGTATATCAGGGTCGCTGTTATCGGAAAGCCTAATGCGGGCAAGTCCTCCCTTATCAACCGCATTGCCGGTGAAGAAAGGGTCATAGTATCGGATATTGCCGGCACTACCCGTGACGCTACTGATACTGTGGTAGAAAACGAGGAAGGTAAGTTTGTATTTATTGATACTGCCGGTATCAGAAAAAAGTCAAAGGTCAATGAAAAGATCGAGCATTACAGCGTTCTCCGTGCGTATATGGCGGTAGACAGAGCTGATGTATGCATTATCATGATCGACGCCACAGAGGGGTTTACCGAGCAGGACTCCAAGATCGCAGGCTATGCCCATGAACAGGGAAAAGCTTCCATAGTTGCAGTAAATAAATGGGACGCCGTTGAAAAGGGCGACAAGACCATGAAGGAATTCCAGACAAAGCTGGAAAACGATTTCAGCTTTATGTCATACGTTCCGTTCATTTTTATTTCTGCAAAGACCGGTCAGAGGGTTAACAAGCTTTTTGAAATGATAAGACAGGTCAACGAGATGAATTCCATGAGAATTTCCACAGGTATGCTCAATGACGTTCTTGCATATGCTACAACAAGGGTTCAGCCGCCGTCGGACAAGGGACGCAGACTTAAAATCTACTATATGACCCAGGCTTCAACAAAGCCGCCCACATTTGTAACTTTTGTAAACCGTGCGGATCTGTTTCATTTTTCGTATCAGAGGTATCTGGAAAACCAGATAAGAGGGACATTCGGTCTTTCAGGAACGCCGGTAAGATTTGTTGTACGAGAACGAGGGGAGAGTAAATAATGGCAGGCAAGTTCATTTTTGCTGTATTGCTCTCGGCAGTGGTTTCCTATCTCATGGGAAGTATCAATTCCGCAATAATTACGGTAAAGCTCATGAAAGGGGAGGATATACGCAGCTTCGGGAGCGGCAATGCAGGGCTTACAAATACCCTCCGCTGCTTCGGCAAGCTCCCTGCCCTGTTTACCCTGCTGGGAGATCTTTTAAAGGGGATTGCGGCAGTAATACTCTGCAAGCTTATCTGTTCCCTGATGGGTGCCGGCATAGGGCCGGACAATGACGTTCATTTTATCGGTTATGTGGCAGGTCTGGCGGCGGTGCTGGGACATATATTCCCGGTATACTACGGATTTAAAGGAGGTAAGGGAGTCCTTGTAGGGGTATCAGTGTTTGTGGTGATAGACCCGATGGTATTCGGAACGCTTATCCTTATTTTTGCAGTTGTGCTTGCAATCAGCAGATACGTTTCACTGTCATCGATAATTGCCACAATATGCTGCCCGATAGTAACATTCCTGATGCAGTACTTTCTGGAAAATGAAACTATGGGACTTTCACTGCTGTACACGGTCATGACCCTGCCGATATGTGCTATAGTAATAATAATGCACAAGAGCAATGTCCAGAGGCTGAGAAACGGCACTGAAAACAGATTTACATTCGGAAAGAGGGAGGAAAAGTAATGCCAAAGATAGTTATTTTAGGCTCCGGCGGATTCGGTATAAGCCTTGCTGTCATGCTCAGCAGGCTTGGACATGAAATCACGGTGTGGTCTGCTTTCAGGGAGGAGATAGAGACTATAAAAAAAGACGGAGAGCACAGGGCAAAGCTGCCTGGTGTAAAAATTCCGGCTGAAATAAAATTTGACAGCGATATTTCCTGTATAACCGGAAACGAGATAGTACTCCTTGGCATTCCCTCTCCCTTTGTAAGAGAGGTTGCAAGGAAGGCTGCTCCCTATATAACCGGTGATATGATTGTAGTCAACACAAGCAAGGGACTGGAAAACGGAAGTCTCAAGCTTATAAGTGAGGTTATCCGAGAGGAAATCGCTGATTCACCGATAGTTATCCTGTCCGGGCCTTCCCACGCTGAGGAGGTGGCGCTTGGTATCCCAACAACAGTTGTTGCCGCGTCTGATAATATGGAGGCAGCAGCATACATTCAGGAGATCATGAGCAGCAAGGTTTTCAGAATTTATGTCAATGATGATGTGGTGGGCTGTGAGATCGGCGGAGCACTGAAAAATATTATTGCAGTGTGCGCCGGAATCTGTGACGGTCTTAAATACGGCGACAATACCAAAGCCGCACTTATGACGAGAGGTCTTACGGAGATAGGACGCCTTGGAGTCGCACTGGGAGCAAGAACTTCAACCTTTGCTGGACTTACGGGAATAGGTGACCTTATCGTTACCTGTACCAGTATGCACAGCCGCAACAGACGTGCCGGAATACTTATCGGTCAGGGGGTTAATCCTCAGGAGGCAGTGAAGATCGTAGGCACTGTTGAGGGCTACAACTGCTGTAAGATCGCACTGGAGCTTGCCAAGCGTCATAATATTTCCATGCCGATCACCGAACAGCTTAGTAAGGTTCTTTTCGAGGGTGAAAATGTCAAGGACGCTCTGGGAAAGCTTATGTCAAGGCCGAAAAGGTGCGAGATGGAATCTTTTATTTGAACCGAAAATAAGAAAATGCTCCCCGTAAACGAGGAGCATTCAGACTATAGAAAAAGTTCATTTTCAAGTATTCGGGCGGCCAATGGTCGCCCGTTAGTTTTAAGGTTTTTTGACAAACTGATAAAAGTGTTTAAAATATTATAATACAGACGCCCGGTTCCGTGGGAAGAAAAGGATAGTTTTCGAAAACCCCATGCGAGCGTCTGTATCATAAACGAATCTGGCAGGAATATGCTATGAATGTTTACACCTGCTTCCAGACCAATCATACCTGCTGTGCACTCTTATGTCAACAGGTTTGTCGTAATTGGTAGGTGAGATGACGTAATTGGTATATAATTCAAAGTAATAACAGCACAACAGTGATTTATGCCGGACTATTGACTGCGGCAGTACAAAGTCTTCAAAAGTTCAGCTGGTGCGGTCGGAACAGAGGACCGGTACTGCATCGAAAAATACTGTTTTATAACATTTTTTACTGCTATTTATGAGCCACGTACCTTTAATAAAATTCAAATTAAGAAGAAATGGCGAAATTTTAAAAAAGGACTTGACAAATCAGATGCACTCTGCTATAATATAACCATACTAAACAGATAGGAATACTAATCAGATTTACTGACAAGAGGTGAAGGGCAATGTTTAGTTTCCAGGTGAAACGATGTTGAAAGATCGGATGCAAGCGTCAGAGCGTTCCTGCATAAAGGAATGCCCTGTGAATCTTTTATGAATGTACTTTAAATCATCATGATAAATTTATAGAATGGAGAATTGCTATGAAAACATATAAAAAAATAACAGATCTTATCGGTGCAACACCGATCCTTGAACTTACAAACACTATTGAGAAGAATCACCTTGATGCTACAATACTGGCAAAGCTTGAATACTTCAATCCGGCTGGCTCAGTAAAGGACAGAATAGCAAAAGCTATGATCGATGACGCTGAGGAAAAGGGCATATTAAAGCCGGGCAGTGTTATCATTGAACCGACAAGCGGAAATACAGGTATCGGTCTTGCTTCTGTTGCAGCTTCAAGAGGATACAGACTTATTATAACTATGCCGGAAACAATGAGCGTTGAGCGCCGCAATCTTATGAAGGCTTACGGTGCAGAGCTTGTTCTTACTGAAGGTGCAAAGGGTATGAAGGGCGCTATCGCAAAGGCTCAGGAGCTTGCACAGGAAATTCCTAACAGCTTTATTCCTTCACAATTCACTAACCCGACAAATCCGGCAATACATACGAAAACTACCGGTGTTGAGATCTGGGATGATACTGACGGAAAGGTTGATATTTTTGTTGCAGGTGTCGGCACAGGCGGTACTATAAGCGGTGTCGGAGCATATCTCAAGTCCAAGAACCCTGATGTGAAGATCGTGGCTGTTGAACCTGATGGTTCACCGGTGCTTTCGGAGGGTGTATCCGGACCTCATAAGATCCAGGGTATTGGTGCAGGATTCGTTCCTGAAACTCTCAATACTGAGATTTATGATGAAGTAATAAGAGTTACTAATGAAGACGCTTTTGAAACAGGCAGAAATATCGCAAGAGCAGAGGGCGTACTGGTAGGTATTTCTTCAGGCGCTGCTGTATGGGCAGCAATTCAGCTTGCAAAGCGTCCGGAAAATAAGGGCAAGACTATTGTTGCACTGCTTCCTGATACAGGCGAGCGTTATCTGTCAACACCTATGTTTGAATAAGAAAAGAGTTTTTAGAAAGGGGTCGTTTTCCATGGCAATCAAATATGTATACGGCGCATGCTGTTGCCGCAGGAACAACAGAATAAATGTATTTTGTCATGGGAACAGCACCTGCGTATTTTAATGATAGTTGTGCGTAAATGCACGGATATTTAATGCGGAGAATGCAGAGCTTTCTGTGTTCTCCGCATTTTTTTGGAGGAAATAAATGGTAGATAACCGGGAAAGTATTACGGCTAAGCTGTGCTCATTTGTAAGGGCATGGCATTCAAATACAGTAAGGGAAAAGATTTTTGACGACTATCTTGCCTATGATATTCTGGGCAGGGAGGAATATGACGAGATTTTTGAGTTTATCCAGAAGGAATTCTCAAAGGGAGACAGGGCTGAAACAGAAAAATTCATTGATGATTACTTTGCTTCGATTCCGCTTTCAAGAATACAGTTTGCGGAAAGCAGACTCGGCAAATTCGCCGAGGATGGCAAGGTTCAGTATGTTATCTGCGGCGCCGGTTCTGATACATTTTCATTCCGTAACGAAAATCCGGATATCGAGGTATTTGAGATAGATCATCCGGATACACAGCGTTATAAGCTCAACCGTATAAAAGAGCTTGAATGGAACATACCGGAAAATGTACATTTTGTATCAGTGGATTTTGAAAAGGAAAAGATGACCAAAAAGCTGCTGGCAGCCGGTTTTGACAGCAGTCTGCCGACATTCTTCAGCATACTTGGAGTTTCCTATTATCTGACTCTTCCGGTGTTTACAAAGACCCTGAATCAGATATCAGAACTCTCTGCGCCGGGCAGTGTACTTGTTTTCGATTATCCTCAGAGAGGCAATGATTTTCCGCAGCGTGTACGAAAGCTTGAGGAAATTACGGAATCCCTGGGGGAGGTCATGCAGGGCGGATTTGATTATAATGATGTATCGAGAGCACTGTATTCACTGGGATTTCAGATAGACACGTACCTCACTCCCTCAAAGGTACAGGCAAAATATTTCAGTAACAGAAGCGACGGACTTAAAGCATTTGAAAATGTAAATCTATTGTCTGCCACATATACCGGCGGACGTGATTATGAATAAGGGGGATGGATATGAAAAAAATAGCAAGCTTTTCGGTAAACCATGATACGCTGGAAAAAGGCATATACATATCAAGGACAGACGGTGACGCCGTGACCTACGACATCAGAATGAAGAAGCCGAATAACGGTGACTATATAACTCCGAAGGCACTTCATACTATAGAGCATCTTCTTGCGACATATGTGAGAAATTCCGACTATTCCGACAGTATAATTTATGCAGGTCCTATGGGATGCCGCACCGGATTTTATCTTGTTGCAAGAGATACAGTCAGCAGGGAACAGATCCTGACACTTTTAAGAGATACCTTCAAATTCATTGCAGATTTCAGCGGAGAGATCCCCGGCTCCCGGAGAGAGGAATGCGGAAACTATAAGGAGCATGACCTGCCGGCGGCTAAGAAGGACGCAGAGGAATATCTCAGTGTTCTCGGAAAAATTACCTATAAGGATATGGAATATTGATTTTTAAAAAATAATTTGCCGGCAGACCGGCAGAATGGAGAATATTATGAGCAAGTATAAAAATATAAATACAGCACTGATCCACGGCGGAATTTCTATCGATGAGAGGACCGGTGCGGTAAACGTTCCGATATACCAGACATCAACATACAAGCAGGACGGGCTGGGGAAAATGAGGGGATATGAATATTCCCGTACCGGAAATCCTACAAGAGAAGCCCTTGAAGCCCTCATTGCAGAGCTTGAAAACGGATATGCCGGATTTGCATTCGGTTCAGGCATGGCGGCAATAACTGCTGTTCTCAGCCTTCTGAAAAGCGGAGACCGTGTGCTTATTTCCAGCAATGTTTACGGCGGTACATTCCGTGTTCTTGACAAGGTATTCAATCATTTCAGCATAACATATACTATCGCTGATACTACAGATCTGACTGCATTTGAAAATGCCATCACTGATGATGTAAAGGCAGTTATGATCGAAAGCCCGGCAAATCCGCTTATGACGGTAACGGACATCAGGGCAGTTGCTGAGATATCCCACAGGCACGGACTTCTTGTTATTGTTGACAATACGTTTATGACACCTTATCTCCAGAAGCCTCTTGACCTTGGTGCAGACATTGTTGTACACAGCGCAACAAAATATCTTGGCGGTCACAGCGATGTGGTTGCCGGACTTGCAGTTGTAAGTACAAAGGAGCTTGCGGAAAAGATCGCCTTTATCCAGAATTCCACAGGCGGTGTTCTTCCGCCCTTTGATTCCTTCCTGCTGATCCGGGGCATAAAAACTCTTGGCGTAAGAATGGACAGACATGTTGACAATGCCCGTAAAGCGGCAGAATTTCTGCAAAAGAACAAGGCAGTAAAGAATGTATATTATCCCGGTATTGAGAGTGACCCGGGATATGAGATAAACAAGGCACAGGCTAAAAACGGAGGAGTTATGATCTCCTTTGAGCTTCATGAAAATTACGATATCGAGGTGTTTTTTGAAAGCCTGAAGCTTATAATGCTTGCGGAAAGTCTGGGCGGTGTGGAATCCCTTGTATGCCATCCGTCAAGCATGACCCACGCTTCAATACCAGCTGATATACGCAAGAAGGTCGGTATAACAGACGGACTCATCCGCCTTTCAACAGGTATTGAGGATATCAATGATATTCTTGAGGATCTTCAGCAGGCGATTGACAAGAGCGAGGTGAAATAGAATGAATTACTATGCTTCGATGCAGGAGCTTATTGGAAATACCCCTCTTGTACGGCTTGGAAATATGGGAATAAAGGACGGTATAAACGTATTTGCAAAGCTTGAGCTTTACAATCCGTCGGGAAGCGTAAAGGACAGAACAGGTCTTTACATGATCCGTGATGCGGAGGAAAAGGGACTGCTGAAAAAAGGCGGCACTATTGTAGAGGCGACCGCCGGAAATACAGGACTTGGTATAGCTTTTGCCGCCCTGAACAGAGGGTATCGTATCATATTCGTTGTCCCCACTAAATTTTCCACTGAGAAACAGGCACTGCTCCGGGCACTGGGGGCAGAGGTCATCAATACTCCCCGTGAAAAGGGTATGCTGGGGGCAGTGGAGAAGGCAGATGAGTTAAAGGCAGAGATCCCCGGCTCGATATCTCTGGAGCAGTTCAAAAACCAGTCAAATCCTCTTGCTCATTATGAAACTACAGGAAGAGAGATTTACGAAGCCCTTGACGGACAGATCGATTATGTTGTCGCAGGGGCAGGAAGCGGCGGTACATATACCGGTATTCTGCGCTATATCAAGGAACGCAGACCGGAGGCAGAGGGCATCCTTGCAGATCCGGTAGGCTCTACAATGGGCGGCGGCGAACACGGTGACTATAACATAGAGGGCATCGGCAACGACTTTATTGCTGATACAATGGACATGAGCCTTGTGGATAAGGTCATTAAGATCACTGATAAGGAAGCATTTGAAAATGCCGGACTGCTGGCAAAGAATGAGGGTATCATTGCCGGTTCTTCAACCGGTGCGGCAATGGCAGCGGTTGTAAAGCTTGCGGAAACTATTGAAAGCGGCAATATTGTAACTGTATTCCCTGACAGGGGAGACCGTTATTTCAGTACAGGATTGTATTGAGCCTTATATAAAAAAAGCACAGCATATCAGTCGATTAAACTGATATGCTGTGCCTTAAAGTTTAAAAAACCTTGCAACATTATCATAAAGTATTGCTTTCATAGCTTTTTCACCAAGATCAAAGCTCAGCAGCTTATGCAGTATGTCAATGGGATCCCACATCGGGAAATCGCTTCCGAAGAAGAAGTGGTCATAGCCGAAACGCTCAATGAATTTCACGAACAGGTCATCCGGCATCATCCCCAGCGCACTGGAAACATCAAAATACAGATTTTCTGAAACCGGAAGTGAAATTGCTTCATCCCAGTGACTGTAGCCGCCCATGTGTGCGGCTATTACTTTCAGTTCGGGTATGTCTTCTATTACATGGCGCAGACGTTCCGGAAGAGAGTAGTCCAGCCGTTTGTCACCCATATGAAACAGTACAGGCATGTCATTTTCTGCTGCATATTTATAAACAGGATACATCCTCTTGTCATCAATGTTAAACTGTTGGAAATCAGAATGAAATTTTATGCCGTGCAGTCCGCTGCTCTTAATGGAATCAATGATCTCCCTGTAATTTTCGTTATCTGGATGGAGTGTGCCAAGACCGATAAAGCAGTCGTTTTTTTCTGTCAGACTGACAATGTAACGGTTTATTCCGACTGTCTGCGGGGCAGTTACGGCAGGGGAGCATATAAGCTGTCCTGTGATCCGGAATGTATATCCCTTGTATTCAAGAGTCTCATTGCGGGATTTTTCAAGTTCCGCTTCTGTACCCTTGGTGTACATGGGAAGCCGGTAAAAATCCCTGACTGCTTCCTTTGATTTTTCCGCTAATTTATCGGGGAAAACATGAGTATGAGCGTCAAAAACTTTTATTATGGGTTTATCCATGTATTATTGCATCTCCTTAAAAAAGATTTCATACCTGTTGTTATTCAGAAATATCAGCATAAAGCTTATTAAAAATTGCCTCTGCAAGAGCCTTATGACCGGATGCCTCCATATGCTCACAGTCACTTTCGGAAGGGGAAGCGTAATCAGATGCGGCAAGGAACAGGCAATTCTCCTCTTCAGCAAGTTCAGAATATTTTTCTTTCAGCTGTTTTGAAACGGATAATGACCGGCTGTCAAATGCCTGGATGACATTGGCAGCATGTTCTCCAAGATGTATAGGAGAAATGAGAAGAATTTTTGCCGGACTTTTCAGGCGTACTTCCGAGATGATTTGCCTCATACCATTGGTGATGTCCTCCGCAGACGCATGAAAAGCGGTCTTGCAGTCATTGGTCCCGAGCATGATAATAACATAATCCAGCGGCTGATGACTTTCCAGAAGTACGGGAAGGATGTCAATGCCGCTTCTGCCTTTCCTGTCTGTGTCATTGAAGATCGTTGTCCTTCCGCACAGACCTTCCTCAACCACACGAAAACCGTACGGACTTATCATTTTTCCGAGTATGCCTGTCCATCTCGTTTCAATATCAAAACGGCTGTGATCTCCGGGATGCAGACCGAATGTATTGGAATCTCCAAAAGCTAAAATAGTTTTCATAGCTGTACTCCTTTTTTCTTTATTATTCCTATTATAACATAGGTTTACTATGTTTTCAAGTTTGGATCAGTATTAGTTTTCACTTTTTTGGATTACAGAAAGAAACAAATTTTGTAATATTTTACCAGTATAACTGTTATATTCCCTTTTTTGACAAAAACATCTTGACAATATGTGGCAATGGTGGTAAAATAAGTCATATAAAAACTATTTGATTAATAGGAATTGGAGAGTGTATATAAATGCTTGAAATTTTATGGCTGGGAAGAGGCGGTCAGGGAGCGTTTACTGCCGCAAAGCTTCTGGGTGCTGCCTATGCTGCAAAGGGAAAAGATTACCATGCTCTTGCATTTCCGTCCTTCGGACCTGAGCGAAGAGGTGCGCCGGTCAGGGCGTTTACAAAGCTTGACGGCAGACCTATTCTCGACCGCAGTGAGATCAGAAAGGCAGACTACATTATTGTCATTGATGAAACGCTTTACAGTGACAATCTTCTGAGTATGCTTAAAGAAAACGGAAAGATAATATTAAACAGCAAGACTTTCGGAAATGCTGATATTACGGCTTTCGACTGCGGAGCACTGGCAAAGGAGCTGAAGCTTCCTGTAGTCAACACCATTATGCTGGGGGTATTTTCCGCAGTTTCGGGTATCATTACTGCCGGAGAGCTTTCGGATGCGATTGACGGTTATATGCCTGAAAAGATACGTGAAAAAAATAAAACAGCAGCTGCAAGAGCTGCGGAGGAGGCTGACAAATGAAGCCGTATGTGAGAGAAAAGAAGAGCTTTTCTTTTGACGAAGTACCGGAAAATACCGCTTTTGAGGCAGGATATCTCGTAACTGTCAACAGCGGCTGGAGAAATATACGTCCGGTGGTAAATAATGAAAAATGCGTTGGCTGCTGCCAGTGCAGCATGTACTGTCCTGACGGGGTTATTTCCGTTACGGAGGGAAAAGCAGTCGTTGATTATGATTTCTGCAAGGGCTGTGGAATATGTTCAAAGATATGTAAGCTGGATGCGATCGGAATGGAGGCGGAAGGATAATGGCTAAGAAATTTTTATCAGGTGACGAAGCATTTGCAGAGGGTATCCGTCTTGCATGTCCTGCTGTTATCTCTGCTTATCCTATAACTCCCCAGACGATCGTGGTTGAACGGCTTTCAGAAATGGTGGAAAGCGGAAGATCAGGTGCGGAGTTTATTCATGTTGAATCAGAACACTCGGCACTGTCCTGCGCAATGGGCGCCAGTGCAGCAGGGGTCAGGACCTTTACTGCTACCTCGTCGCAGGGACTTCTGTATATGACAGAATGCCTTTACTACGCTTCCGGCGGACGTTTCCCTATTGTTATGATGAATGCCAATCGTTCCACTGCGCTGCCATGGAACATCTACGGCGACCAGAGGGACAGTCTTTCCCAGCTGGACAGCGGCTGGATACAGGCGTATGCTGAGAATGCACAGGAGAGCCTTGACCTTGCCCTTATGAGCTACTATATTGCAGAACACAAAAGCGTGTCCACACCATTTATGGTAAATCTGGACGGATTTATACTTACCCACACCTATGAGGAAGTGGATATCCCTGATGATGAACAGGCAGGGAAATTCCTCCCGCTTTATGAAACGGATAACAAGCTCGATCCGGATCAGCCGAAAAATATGGCATTTTCCGCCGGACCTGACTACAACTGCATTTTTAAATATAAGGAACACGAGGGGATAAAAAATGCAGTTCCGGTCATTGCCGAAGCAGAAGAGCGTTTTGCGGAAATCTTCGGCAGAAAATATTCCGGTCTTGTTGATACATATCGTACAGAGGATGCTGACTATATTATGATAACCCTCGGAAGCATAGCCGGACTCTGCCGTGAAACAGCAGACAGACTTCGTGAAAGCGGCATTAAAGCCGGAGTCATAAGACTCCGCTATCTCAGACCGTTCCCTTATGAGGAGCTTGTGAAGGCTGTGGGAAATGCAAAGGCAGTGGGAGTTCTGGAAAAGGATATTTCCTTCGGAAATGAGGGAACTGTTTTCACCAATGTAAACTCTGCATTGTACAAGGCAGGAAAGTCAATACCGTCATATAACTTTATCGGCGGACTTGGCGGAAGAGATATATCAGCGGATGATATAAAGGATGCTTTTGAAAAAATAAAGGATGGTACAAAGGCTGTCAGCTTTATCGGAATTGAGGTGGAGGAAAAATGAGTATAACTGCAAAGACATTATGCAAGGATGAGTTCTTTTACGGTCATAAGGCATGTGCCGGCTGCGGAGGAAGTCTTGCTGTAAGAAATGTACTGAAAGTTCTGGGAAAGAACGCTGTTGCAGTGCTTCCGGCAGGATGCATGTCAGCGGTAGGCTTCAATTTTCCTCAGCTCTGCTTTTCAAATAATGCCATTATTTCGACCTTCGCCGGAACAGCCTCCATGCTGACAGGTATAGAGGCAGGCTTCCGTGCAAGGGGAATAGAGGATTTTACCGCTGTAGGCTTTGCCGGTGACGGCGGTACTGCTGATATCGGCATTCAGGCACTTTCCGGCGCTATCGACCGGAATGATAATATTATCTACATCTGCTATGACAATGAAGCCTATATGAATACTGGTATCCAGAAAAGCGGACTTACTCCTTTCGGTGCAAAGACAACTACTACGCCGGCAGGTCAGAACTGGCACGGAAATCTCCGCCCGAAAAAGAATATGTTTGAAATTGTGGCAGCCCACGATATTCCTTATGCCGCTACGGCAACAGTGGGCTACATGACAGACTTTCTCAATAAGGTCGAAAAGGCGTCAAAGATAAAGGGAACCAAGTATATCCATGTAATTGCTCCCTGTCCTACAGGCTGGGGCATACCGGTAAGCGATACCGTTGACGCAGCAAGGGAAATTGTCGACTGCGGTCTTTGGTATCTTGCAGAATATGAAAACGGGGATTTTATTTTAAATTATAACCCGAAGGAATTTACGGATGTTTCCGCATATCTCAGACGTCAGGGAAGATTTAAGCATCTTACCGATGAGGATATTTCAGTTATTGAAAAATCAAGGGATAAAAAATGGGAAAAGATCCGCAGTCAGTGGAAAATTCAGAAATAAGGAGATGTAAATTCATGCCAGAGCTTTCACACAGAACAGCAGGTTTCACAGATTCAGTGATCCGCAGAATGACA
>JBJEQU010000132.1:0-3676 GCA_051881935.1 Porcipelethomonas sp.
CGAAACTTTTAAGTTGCTATCCGCATACTCTAAAAGACTTTTTCGACAAGCTGAAGTCCGGAATTTTCTGGACTCAGAATTAATTCAAATTAAATTTCACCCTCATTTAAGAAGCGAAACAGCGTCAGAAATTGTCTTTTCTATTGCCTCACGGCCGTACTTATCGACTTCAGCCTTATTCTTTTCACCATGGGTCAGACAGCCGGCACCGCCGATACATCCGCCGACACATGCCATACCCTCAATAAAGTTTGCGTCAAGTACATTCTTGCTCTTTCTCATAAGAGCCTTTCTGCACTCCTCAATACCATCACATGGGTATGCTTTGAGCTGGAAATCTTCTTCACCGTGTTCCTTGAGACCCTGTGCAACAGCGTCCGAAAGTCCGCCGCTTCTTGCAAAGATCCTTCCGAAATACGAAGCATTGTCGAGAACACCTTCTTCAAGCTGCGTTATATCAATATCACGGCTGTCAAACAATGCCTGAAGTTCTTCAAAGGTCATAACAGCATCAACATACGGCTTGACTGTATCCAGCTGTATTTCTGCCTTTTTCGCTGTGCACGGACCAATAAATACGATCTTTGCATTTTCCGTGGTGTCCTTGATATATTTTGCAATAGTCGCCATCGGGGAGAGGTTATGAGAAATGTACGGCACAAGATCCGGGAATGCTGTTTTAATATATTTTACAAATGCAGGACAGCATGAACTTGTCAGAAATCCCTTTTCTATAAGTTCCTTTGATTCAGCAAGTGAAACCATATCTGCACCAAGGGCCACTTCAACTACCGTGTGGAAACCAAGGTCTTTAAGTCCCGTTACGACCTGACCGATCTTTGCATATGTAAACTGGCTTGAGATAGCCGGCGCAATAACAGCATAAATCTTATAATTCTTGCCCTTTTCGCTGGATTTGAGAAGATCGATAACATTGAGAATATAGGACTTATCCATTATTGCTCCGAAGGGGCACTGGTACACGCATGCACCGCAGCTTATACACTTTTCATTGTCGATAAGCGCTGCATTTTCGTCACTTATAGAAATTGCCTTTATCTTGCATGCGTTCTGACAGGGACGGCGGCGGTTGACAATAGCGCTGTAAGGGCATACCTTTGCGCACTGTCCGCACTCAACACATTTGGATTTGTCAATATGTGCAACATGGTTATGGTCAAAGGAGATGGCTCCCCTTTTGCATGCGTTCTCGCAGCGGTGTGCAAGACATCCACGGCATGAATCTGTTACCTCATATCCGGCAGCAGGACACTCATCGCAGGCAATATCAATTACCTCAATAATATTCGGATTGTCCTTATTGCCTCCCATTGCGATCCGGACACGTTCTTCAAGTATGGCACGTTCCTTGTAAACACAGCAGCGCATTGTCGGTGTTTTTCCCGGAACTATAGCCTTGGGGATATCAAAAATAGTATCAAGGAGGGTATCGTCCCATGCACGGCGTGCAACTTCTCTGAGCACCTTGTATTTTAAGTGCTGTACGGTTGTATCAAATTTTCTCATATTGTTTCATCCTTTAGAAATAACTTACTTTAATTCGTTTTCCCATTGCCCTGAGACACTTTGAAAGCTCCTCCACCAGATTCATCTTGATATTGAAATTTATAGGAAGATCAGGATTCTGGTGAGCGGGATTTACAGCTCTGCCAACATAAAAATTTATATCGGTAGCTTCTTCAAAGAGCATGCGGCATATCAGCGAAGCGCCGTCACGCTTAAAACTCCACTGCTCATACATTTCATTGCTGCTAAGGTAATCCCTTGCATACTCAACGACCTTATTTATAGTAATAACGCCCTCCGTCACAAGGTCAACACCCTCAAGCTCAGCAATAGGCGGAACGTCCGAACGTTCAAAGGAAAGACTTGCCTTAATCGGTTTATTAAGATATTTTGCTGCAATCGAGGAGGTAGTACCGCCGCAGATTATATGCTTGCCCTCTTTCGAGAAAAACAGGGACATCATTCTGTCACAGTCATCACGGTTGGACGGCGGCCCGAAGAGGAGATTCATAGGCTCACGCTTTCTGATCCGGACAACACAGGCTGTTACATCGTCTCCCGGTCGGTTTCCGTAAAGCTTGTTGCACTCGTCAACAAGTATTGTAGAAAGAGTCTTTGCGGTATAGCCTACCGGAGCCAGCGAGCTCATAAACTCAGCGATATCCTCCCACTTCCAGCCGAAGTTGAAGGCTGTTCCGATTCCTGCATGAGGACAGCCATCGCTCATAGCAACAAAAACATCGTCCTCCTGAAGCTTTATGGCTGACTTGTAGATCGTTTTCCCCCCGATATTCATTTCCTTTTTGGGGTAATCATAATTTTCACCGCTGCGGATGAGAATTACATGGGGGTTATCATACTGAATAAGCTCAGCGACCTCATTGTTAATAATATGAATAATTGTAAATGTGGAATATGCAACGCCTCTTGCTGAACACACCGGAAGGGTTGCGGCAATTGTATCAACGCATTCCTCAAGGGGAAGCTCTGCCGCCATCATTGTAGAAATGATTTTTGAAGTCAGTGTTGAGAGAATACTTGCCTTGACGCCGCTTCCAAGCCCGTCAGCCAGAACTATGACCGTTGAGCTTTCACTCTGCTCAATAATATCAACATGGTCGCCGCAGAGTTGTTCGCCGTAGTGATTTATACTTTTATATCCTATATCAGCACACAGATTATTCATCTTTTATAGACTCCTTTAGCTTAGACAGGGCAATCTTTGTTTCTGCCGCAGTTTCACCCAGCAGCGAAGCAATTTCCTGAACGATCCTCATCTGCTTGTCAACCACCTTGTCGGCAACCTCTATTGTCTGACGGCTTATATTTTCCTTTTTCTCCCGTTCATTTTCTTCATCGGTAATATCACGGAGAATTGATATAAGAAGTCTTGATTCCTTGTCATAAACCACTGTCTGTTCCACATATCTCTTGTATTCGGCAAGATATTCTCTCTGATTATAAACATCTCTGCCGGTTTTCAGAACATCAAGGAATACTCCCGGTTCAAGAATACGGACAACCTGTTCTCCCAGTACATCGCTTGCCGAGCGTATGTTCATGATTTCCCTTGCAACCTTGTTTATCTGCTGAACCTCAAGCTTTTCGTTAAGTACAATAAGTCCGTTAGGGGTATTCTTAACGATAGTATCCGAAAAGCTCTCAGCCTTATCCTTGAGGTAAGGCAGGCACATTGCGATCTCAGCCTTGCCCTGATAGATAGCTACAGCCTTTTCACGGCAGGTATCATATCCGCAGGAGCCGCAGTTAAGTTCCTGTTCCGCCCTGAACTTGCCCATCTGATGAAGAATATCTGTAATTTCAGCTTCAGAAGGCATTTTTGTACGGCAAGGTATCATTTCAAAATGCTTCTTGACTTCAACAACGTCCGGCTGATCTACCTTAAAATCATTTTTTCCTGCAAAGGAAGCCACAGCCGTATAATCCTTGACAGGAGAACGGTGGTATTTTTCCATTACCGGTCCGCCAATGCAGCTTCCTGCGCATGCAGACATTTCAATAAAACAATGGTGTATCTTTCCCGATTCAATGTCCTTGAGAGCAGCAATACAGTTATCCGTTCCATCTATTGCCATGTATGTATATTCCGGCATCTCCCGGGTCATCGTCTTGAGTATACCGCCGGTAG
>JBJEQU010000133.1:0-3637 GCA_051881935.1 Porcipelethomonas sp.
TGCCGATCCATCATGTATACTGTCTTACATGCGATATCCTTCTTTCTATACGATATGGTACGACTGTGTGCATAAACGATTCAATTATGAGAGTTGCACAGAATCTGAAGCTTTTCGAACCTACAAAACTTCTCCTTGTGCCGATGATCGCAGAAACAATTTATAAAAAGATCAAGGCAGCTCACGCTGCAAATCCGGCTATACCTGAAGCAGCTATCGCAAGAGATGTTTTCGGAAAAAATTTAAAAATAATCTACAGCGGCGGTGCTTACTTAAATCCAGAGCTTGCAAAGGCATATTTTGATTTTGGTATTCCGATCGCACAGGGTTATGGAATGACTGAAATGTCACCAAGAATTTCTACCGGACGTCCGGGAGATGAATGTGACGGCAGTGTCGGAAATATTGTAAACGGCTGTGAAGTAAAAATTGTTGATGATGAGATCTGGACAAAGAGTCCCTCGGTTATGATGGGCTACTATAAAAACCCAGAGGCTACGGCTGAGATCAAGACAGAAGACGGCTGGCTGAAAACCGGTGATCTCGGATATGTAAAGGACGGCAAGGTCTACATAACCGGACGAAAGAAAAACCTCATCATTTTAAGCAACGGCGAAAATGTTTCTCCGGAAGAACTTGAAAACAAGTTTGCAGGAACAGACTGGATCGCAGAGATACTGGTATACGCTGAAAACGGTCAGATCACTGCGGAAATCTTCCCGGATCAGACCTTTGAGGGAGATATTCCTAAGCTGTTCAGAGAAAAAACGGACGCTGTAAACAAGACTGTATCACCTGCAAAAGCTATCAGAAAACTCCGCATCAGAAATACTGAATTTGATAAAACTACATCCAAGAAGATCAAGAGAGAACAGAGCATTAAGGGCGATGAGATCTGATCTGAAAAAAGAACTTAGGCAGTACATTCAATATGTGCTGCCTAAGTTTTTATATTACATAAGTTCTCTATAATAATGACCTGATTCATACGAAGCTGTGCTGTAATTCTCAAGCATTCCTGAATCTGAAAAATCACTGAATGAAAGAGGTGAACCAATTTCGATATATTCTGTCATCATGCCATCTGACTGGAAATAATTCTCTGCAGAAATACAATAATCGAATAGACTGACTTTTTCAATCGACTGTCCTCCCATATGTGCATGATTGACATATAATATTCCATCCTCTTCGCACATATAAGAGTGCCCGGCAGATAAATCACCGCAATAGACTACTTCAGTTCCATTTATAGAAAATATCTTGTATACTCTGTCTGCCTCACATGTTCCAAACGAAAGGATAAGTTCATAAATCCCGTTTCCATCAATATCAAATAAACTGTATTCACGGAACACTGAATTTGAATTTAATGTATCTGCCTCATCGATAAATACTCCATAAGCCTGATAATAATCTTCTCCTCCGCCGCCCGATGCAGGAACTGTCCTGGAGATAAATTCAGCCGAAACATACCCGATGCTGCCTTCAAAAGCAATTTCACACCAGCCGTTTTTTTCATCAGTGATTTCTACGGATTGACCTTTTTTCAATTTACCGATTATATCTGAATCAATACTGGGAGCTTTTCTGACATTGAGAACACCGCTGTCAATTTTTACATATCCGGCTTCAGGCTCTTTTTCAGTTTTTGCTGTTGTAAGAGTTGTCTGTGCTGTCGTTGAAACAGTAGTTGACTTAGCAGTAGTTACTAAAACCGAAGTTGTCGTTACGGATTCAGCTGTGTTTGCAGCTATTACAGGGATACTTTTGTCATTGCCCTGATCAGAACCGTTGTTTATAATAAATACGGCAAGAACTGAACCGAGTACAATTATAAGGGTAACAAGAATAACAACAAGTATTATGATTCCTTTACCGTTATTTTGGGTTATCTGAGATTCAGCAGCCTGTTCATCAATGATGGTGTCAGTTACACCTATGTCATCATCGGGCAGACTTTTTTCTGTTTCTTCATTACTGATTTTTTCACTGGACGGCATTTTAACATTCTGCTCTATTTTACGTCGGCAGAATGGGCATATTTTCTTATCATCACTTATTTCAGCTCCGCATTTTGGGCATTTCATAAATTATGTTCTCCTTTTTTACATATTATGACTTTTTCCTCATTATAGCATGTTTTTATAAAATTGTCAATTAAAAAGTCTTATTTAACCGGCTGATCTATTGTCTTGAATTTGCCATGAAGATATGATATAATGAAGCAAGCAGTTGATTATAATTGGCAGGAGGACTTATGAATTATTCTATCAGAAAAATCATTGAAACAGAATACGGTCTGTTGTCTGATTTCCTTTATGAAGCAATTTTTGTTCCCGAAGGGGTTAGATCGCCTTCCAGAGAAATAATAAATCAGCCTGAATTACAGGTTTATATTTCGGATTTCGGGAAACAGGAGGGCGATATTTGCTTTGTTGCTGAGGCAGATAATAAAATTGTTGGGGCAGTATGGGTACGCATTATGAATGATTACGGTCATGTAGATAATGAAACACCTTCTTTTGCAATCTCTTTATTTCCGGAATACAGAAATAAAGGCATCGGTACGGCAATGATGGAAATGATGTTAGGTGAACTTAAACAAAAAGGTTATAAACAGACTTCCCTTGCAGTTCAGAAAGCAAACTACGCTGTGAAAATGTATAAAAATGTCGGCTTTGAAATAGTTGATGAAAATGATGAGGAATTTATAATGATCTGCAAATTAAATTGAATTTGCAAAATTCCCTGATCCGGCATGAATCAGTTGATTTTTACTATAGTTCTTTCGGGTTTATTCCGCTGTTTTTTGCGGTAACCCATATAGCTTTCCGGTATGATAGTCGTCGCAACTGCATCAACAACAGCCTTACTCTTTTTTCCTCTTGCATTGGTTGTGTTAAGGCAGTTATGTGTGAAAAAGACCTTGTGATATCTCTGAGCCGTAAATTTCACGCAGCGTATCCTCAATGTCACACTGAGACATTCCTTTAGCGTATATCGCCATGATTGTCTGCTCGATTTCATTTGTACTGGTTTGCCTTTTTGCAATAACCTTTGGCTCAGATTTACCGTTTAAATCAGGTGGTACAGCAATTTCACAAATGCCGTAATCACTGCTTATCTTATCGTCTTTTTGCCGTACCCGTTGCAGCTGTTTCCAGAGTTGTTTCCAAGGACGGAGTTCTTTTCATTTCCAAGGTGTTCGTTTATCTCAGCTTCAAGCATCTGCTATATTGTTCCCTCAAACAATCTCTTTAACATGTTATGGACATATCCTGTGTGTTTTCACAGCCTGCTATCAGAAGATTTACAAGCTCCATTTATTTTTCGATCAAACCATGTGTTATGCTTTTCATAACAATGCTGTTCCATGTGTACATTACTGCTGATTTGGGGAGTTTTCTCGCTATTTAATTATATCTTTCTGGCACTATGACTTTTCTATATTTTCTTCTTTTTTTGTCAAATTACATTTTTACTTGAAACTTCCAAAAATTTCTGAAAAAATTTCAAAAAAGCATTGACAAAGCATTTCAATTGTGCTATAATATATAAGTACTCAAGAGAAACAGATAACGCGGTGTGGAGCAGCTAGGTAGCTCGTCGGGCTCATAACCCGAAGGTCGTTGGT
>JBJEQU010000134.1:0-3635 GCA_051881935.1 Porcipelethomonas sp.
TCCATTTCGGGAGCGTTTCAGCTTTCAATAAAGCATTATTTTTCAGATATCATTTCTTATAATATCATCAAGTGTTTCTCTTTTTACAGCAATTCTTGACTCTCCGTCCTTAATGAAAACAACCGCCGGTTTAGGGATTCTGTTATAGTTTGATGCCATAGAATAGTTATATGCTCCGGTTGCGCAGACAGCGATAATATCTCCCGGTTCAGCCTTCTGCAAAGGCATTCCCTCACCGATAAGATCACCGCTTTCACAGCACTTTCCTGCAATGGTCACCTTTGTATTCTTCGGCTGATCAGCCTTGTTGGCAACCAGTGCGTCGTATTCCGAGCTGTAAAGGGCATATCTGGGATTATCAGTCATACCGCCGTCAACAGACACATAGGTTCTGATGTTTGGGATATGCTTTACGCCGCCGCAGGTGTAAAGGGTGATTCCTGCCGGACCTGCCATAGAACGTCCCGGCTCGATAAGTATAAACGGTCTTTTTATTCCAAGCTCTTTGCAGTTTTCGTTAACTGCCGCTGAAACCTTTTCCATATATTTTTCATAAGGAACAGGGTCATCTTTTTCCGTATACATAATGCCAAAGCCGCCGCCGAGATTCAGATCGTGAATTTCGTGACCGGTGTCTTTTTTTATGTCTGCAATAAACCTGAGCATAACCTGTGCCGCTTCAACAAACGGGTCGATAGCAAAAATCTGTGAACCGATATGGCAGTGAAGTCCCTTTAAATTAATGTTTGGGCAGCTCAGCGCCTTTTTTACAGCCTCCATGGCTTCTCCTGTTTCAAGGGCAAACCCGAATTTGCTGTCTATCTGACCGGTCTTAACAAAATCATGGGTATGTGCGTCAATGCCCGGCTTGATCCTGAACATGATGTTTGCTTTTACGCCCTTCTCACCGGCGATTCTGTCCAGTCTTTCAAGCTCATAAATATTGTCAACAACGATCCTTCCGACCTTCAGTTCAACTGCATATTCCAGTTCCTCATCAGTCTTGTTGTTGCCGTGGAAACAAACCTTTTCAAAATCAGCACCAGCCTTATGGGCAGTATAAAGCTCGCCGATAGAAACAACGTCAAGACCAATACCCTCGTCCATCATTATCCGGCAGATCTCCTTGCAGCAGAACGCCTTGCTTGCATAGCACACAAGACCCTCTCCGTTATAGAATTTTTCGATGCTGCTTTTATAGCTGCGGGCATGCTTTCTCAGAAGATTTTCATCCATGACGTAAAGAGGCGTTCCATACTGCTTTGCAAGTTCTACAGTGTCAATTCCTCCTGCTGTGAGATGACCTTTTTCATTTACTCCGAGATTTTCAGATACTAACATTTAACAAACTTCCTTTCAATCCGCATCATCTGACAGATCATCTTCTGCGGCAATATCTTCAATAATTTTTCTTACATCCTCAACGCCCTCAAAAGTCTGGGCGGAAAACGGTATAACATGAATATCTTCAAAGCAGGGAATCTCAGTTCTGAACTTTTCCATCCGCTCTTCCCTTGCAGTTTTTTTAAGCTTATCCGCCTTCGTAAGAATAATTACAAAGGGCAGTTCCGCCTCAATAAGATAATTTATCATCTGTATATCGTCTGCCGACGGCGCATGACGCATGTCGATAAGCTGAAAAATAAGCCTTATATCCCTGTCCGAGTTGAGATACCCCTCAATAAGCTCCGACCAGCGGCGTTTTTCGGATTTTGCGATCTTTGCATATCCGTAACCGGGAAGATCCACAAAATAAACATTTTCAAGACCATAGAAATTAATGGTAGCCGTCTTGCCGGGAACAGAGCTTACTCTCGCAAGATTTTTTCTGTTGAATATCTTGTTTATAAGCGTTGATTTTCCCACATTGGAACGCCCCGAAAAAGCAATCTCGATCCTTTCACAGGGCGGGATCTGCGAAAAGGTTCCGTATGCCGCTGAAAACTCCGCTTTGTTGTAATTCATCGGACACCTCCTGTCACGAACGTTTTATCAGTGCCTCATCAAGCACATCCTCGATTTTCGACGCATAGACAAATCTTGTTGCAGATTTAACTGCTTCGTCAACCTCGTCAAGATCTCCCTTGTTTGCTGACGGAATGATAACAGTGCCTATCTCAGCCTTGTATGCCGCCATTGTCTTTTCACGCAGTCCTCCGATAGGCAGCACCTTTCCGTGTAGGGTGATCTCTCCGGTCATTGCAACATTGCTCTTTACCGGTATGCCGGAAAGTGCGGAAATAAGAGCCGTTGCCATTGTAACTCCGGCGGAAGGTCCGTCCTTGGGTACTGCTCCTTCCGGTGCGTGAATGTGGATATCCTTTGTCTTGTAAAAATCATCCGGTATGTTATATTTGTCGGCAACACTTCTTGTATAGCTTACCGCAAGCTTTGCGCTCTCCTTCATAACATCCCCTAAAGAGCCGGTGGTTTCAATATCTCCCTTGCCGTCCAGAACAAGCACCTCAAGAGGCATCAGTACGCCCCCTACGGATGTCCATGCAAGACCGTTTACAATTCCGACTTCATCCTTATCTGACTTTTCGTCGTCAAGATATTTTTTCGCCCCGAGATAGCTTTCGAGATTTTTCTTTGTATAGCTTACCTTTACCGCATCTCCCGAAACTATTTCCTTTGCAGCCTTTCTGCAAAGCGAAGCTATCATCCGCTCAAGATTACGGACGCCGGCTTCCTTTGTATAATAATCTATAACTTCATATATAACAGCGTCATTGACCTTCATCTGAGAGCCTTTAAGTCCGTGCTTTTTCATCTGCTTGGGGATAAGATGTTCCTTTGCAATATGGAATTTCTCTTCCCTCGTATAGCTTGAAAGCTCAATAAGCTCCATTCTGTCAAGCAGCGGCTTTGGTATAGTGTCAGTAGTGTTGGCAGTTGTAACGAACATTACTTTGCTCAGGTCAAAGGGAACTTCAATATAGTGGTCACGGAATTCCTTGTTCTGTTCGCCGTCCAGAACCTCAAGCATTGCCGACGCCGGATCGCCTCTGAAATCATTTCCCATCTTGTCAATCTCATCAAAAAGAATGAGAGGATTTGAAGTTCCTGCCTGCTTCACAGCATTTATGATCCTGCCGGGCATTGCGCCGATATAGGTCTTCCTGTGACCTCTTATATCCGATTCGTCCTTTACGCCGCCCAGTGAGACCCTTACATATTCTCTTCCCAGAGCCTTGGCAATGGAACGTCCGACAGAGGTCTTTCCAACTCCGGGAGGACCCACCAGACAGAGTATCTGTCCTGTTACCTCCGGCATCATAGCGTGGACTGATATGCTTTCAAGAATTCTGTCCTTTACTTTTTTAAGTCCGTAATGATCCTTGTCAAGTATCTTCGCTGCCTTTTTAACATCGACCTTTGTTTTGGATTTTTTATTCCACGGAAGTTCCAGCACAGTATCGAGATAATTTCTTATAACAAATGCTTCCTGTGAGGAGGATGGCATTTTAAGGAGCCTTTCCGCCTCTTTTACAAGCTTTTCGGCGATTTCCTCAGAAAGTCCCAGATCATATATCTTATCTATATATTCATAGGCTTCATCCTTTGAATCCTCATCCCCCAGCTGGGACGCAATAACACGCATCTGCTCTCTTAAATAGTATTCACGCTGATTT
>JBJEQU010000135.1:0-16067 GCA_051881935.1 Porcipelethomonas sp.
ACTGCTGGATATCGCATTAGTCCCTACCGATTCAAGTCCGGTTCTGATGGTCATTTCACTAAGACTGCTGCAGTTTTCAAATACATTGTCACCTATGTACGCAACTCCGTCAGGCAGTGTAATACTTGTAATATCCGTCTGTGAGTTAACGCCATTGTTTGCAAAGGCGGAATTTGCGATCACCTTTATTCCGTCCGGTACCTCAATAACAGCTTCGCTTCCGGTGTAAAGATAGAGTATGTAATCATCTATAACCGCAAAGTCCGGATCGGAGGTCTTGAAAAGATTTGTTTCAAATAAAGTGCTGGAAAATGCAAGCTCCCCCATGTATGTAATACCCTTCGGGAGATTTACTGATGTGAGAGAAAGGCAGTTGGCAAAAGCCAGTGAACCTATGCTCGTAACTGTCTGGGGAACAGTAACGCTTGTGATATCTCTGCCGCAAAATCCGCTTTTGCAGATGCCGGTAACCGTTTTGCCGTCCAGCTTGTCGGGGATCGTAACCGTTCCCGAAATGCCCGTCTGTGAATATTCGCTTGCCGCTACGGATATTGTTCCGTCGGTATTTTCCAGATATTTGTACCTTGAATCATCGGCAGAAATGATAAAGTTTTCATCTGCATGCATGTGCATTCCCGGCAATGCCATGGCAAGGGTAGCAGACAATGCAGCAGCAACAATTTTTCTAAGCTTTTTCATCGACATCCTCCTTTTTATCTCTGAATACGAAAATTTTGCTGAGAAAATAATTGGCAATAAATATAAGTATCTGGCTTGCAATGGTCACTGCAAGCTCGCTGAAACCGATCCAGTCGTAAAAAACAAGGAATATTACCTCTTCCATGGCAAAGGTCGCAGCTCTTGCACCGTAAAAGGAAGCCATAACCCGGAAAAATTCCTTTTTTGTATTCGTCTCATTTTTGAATACGTATTTTTTATTTGTAAAGAAAGCAAATGTAACTGCACAGATCCACGAAAATGTAACAGCCGCTGTACTTTCCCAGAAAGGTTTGCCGGGAATTATATAAAACGCTGCAAGCTTTGTTACGATGGATACGAGAGTCGTAAGCCCTCCGAAAAAGACGTACATTATTGCTTCCTCGTATTTGTAGTATATATTCTGGAGCCTCCCGGGAAGTATCCCTACACAGGCTCTGACGATCTTTTCAAACATTTCTCTCTCCTGTTTAACTTTTAAACCTGAAATGAAAATCTGCTACTATTATAGATTATCATATTTTCAGGAAAATAACAAGTGTTTTGGCGAAATTCATTGTATAAAAATAAGATTTTTAAAAAATAATATCATGAAATATGTACAGGTTGTATGTGACGCAGGATGCACTGAATCTATCTTATGAGAATTGATTTGAGTGAAAAAATATTCTGGCATATTGATATTTTAACGGTAATGTGATAAAATAGTATTGATATCAGGGTTCAGCCGTTATTTATGCGGCTTCCATTGAACAAGACCCTGAAAAGACACCGCAGTCTTAAACTCTGGAGGAAGTATGGACGATTCTATTTTACCCAATATAATAATCATTGTAGTATTGCTCGTGTTGTCGGCACTTTTTTCAAGCTGTGAAACAGCATTCTCAAGCGTTAATAAAATAAGACTTAAAGATTACGCTGCCAAGGGAAACAAAAAAGCAGAAAAAGCACTTAAAATAGCCAATGCCTTTGAAGATGCCCTTACAGCAATCCTTATCGGGAATAACATTGTAAATATCCTTTCAACATCTATCAGTACTGTTTTATTTACCCAGATACTCGGTTCCGGGGGAGTGGGCGCTGCAACAGTGGTAATGACTGTGCTTGTACTTATATTCGGCGAGATCACACCTAAGTCATTTGCCAAGAATCATGCGGAACAGTGTGCACTTGTGTTTGCCGGACCCCTGTCTGTACTCATTGTGCTCCTTAAGCCGGTTATATGGGTATTTCGCCTTATCCAGAATTTGTTCCGGTCTAAAACAAAACAACCCAGTGTTACCGAGGATGAACTGAAATACATAATTGATGAGATTCAGGAACAGGGAGTTCTTGAGGAGCAGGAGAGTGATCTTGTTCGTTCGGCACTTGAATTTGACGAAATAATTGTCGATGAGATACTGATCCCAAGGGTCAATGTTGTTGCGATAGAAAAGAATATGCCCTTTGAAGAAATTAAAAATAAGTTTCTTACGGAAATGTATTCAAGACTGCCTGTTTATGAAAAAAATATTGATAACATTGTGGGAGTTATAACATACAAAAGCTTCTTCAGGCTTATGGACGAAAATAAGGAGGATATTTCTGATATAATCCAGGAGGTCATACATATTTCCGATCTGAAGCTTATAAGCGAAGCTTTGAAGGAAATGCAGAAAAATAAAATGCATATGGCTGTTGTTATGGATCAGTACGGCGGCACAAAGGGTATTGTCACAATGGAAGACATTATTGAAGAGCTTGTGGGCGAGATCTATGACGAAGAGGACGAGGTTATTCCGAATTTTGTAAAAACCGGCGAGAATGAGTATGAGGTTTCCGGCGAACTGAGCATAAACGATATGCTTGAAAAGCTGGGTCTGCCGGAAGAGACAATAGAAAGCTCAGTAAATTCCGTAGGAGGCTTTGTTACAGAGATCCTCGGTCATATAGCCAGGACAGGAGAGTATGCGCAGTACGGGATCTTTAAAATGACAGTCCTTTCGGCAGGGGAGCAAAAGGTGGATAAAATACGTCTTGAGGTCTTTCCCGAGGATATAGATGAGGAAGAATAGAAACCGGATGCAGCGTAGAAATTTTTGTTTTCATCCCGCATGAAAACTGAGTCAATGCTGTCCGGTGTAAGACGGGCTTTTCTGCCGGCACATCATTTTTAAACAGGAGAATAACAAAAAATGGTTGTTTTAAATCAGGTAATTATAATGGCACTTCTGATCCTGACTGGTGTAATATGCTTCAAGGCCGGGATCATCAGCAAGGAGTCGACAAAGTCACTTTCATCGCTGGTTCTTATGGTTGTGAATCCGATTGTAGTTATCGTTTCTTATCAGATGCCCTTTGAAAAGCGGCTGCTTAAGGGCTTGCTCTGGACGCTTTTGTTTTCTGCTGTAAGCATTGGTGCTGCGATTGCTTTGTCCTGCATTTTTCTGAGAAAGAAAGGGGAAAGACTTCCCCTTGAACGTTTTGCGGCGATCTATTCCAACTGCGGATTTATGGGCATTCCCCTCGTAAACGGCATATACGGCGCTGAGGGAGTCTTCTATATCACCGCATTCGTAACCATTTTCAATATACTCGTCTGGACTCACGGAGTTTTTCTGATGAAGGGAAAATTCACACCCAGGATGGCGATCCAGGCGGTAAAGACCCCAGCAATTATAGCAACAGTCCTCGGATTACTGCTTTTCGTTCTGAGAATATCCATTCCGGAAACTCTCCTTACTGCCCTCGGGTACCTTTCGGATATGAATACACCTCTTGCCATGATCGCAGCCGGGGCAACTATTGCACAGACGAATATTTCCGGGGCAATTAAAAATCCAAGACTTTATCTCGTAAGCATTGTAAAGCTGCTTATCGTTCCGGCTGTGACTGCGGCGATACTGTTCATGATACCGGTTGACAGTACTGTTATCGGGACTGTTGTACTTGCGTCAGCCTGTCCGGCAGCAGCAACAGGAACTCTATTTGCGATTGAATATAAAAAGGATTCATTTTATGCTTCGGAGATGTTTGCGGTGACGACCATTCTTTCGATTGCCACACTTCCGGCAGTCATGACAATTGCACAGAAGCTCATCAGCTAAGATATTGAAAGGCTTATAGAAACGGAGGAAAATATGTATTGTTCAAATTGTGGAAATGAATTAAACGAAAGGGCAGTTGTATGCCCTAAATGCGGCTGTATTTCAAACCCGGAGCTGTATAACGCTGCCTTTGCCGCTGCCCGGAACAGCAGCACTGTAAATACTCCTCAGCCGGCGGTTCATGATACCCCGAATCCGGGTTTCAGCGTGCTTTCATTCCTTATTCCGCTCTTCGGAATTATTCTCTATATGGCGGATCGTAAAAAAACACCGGCAGCATGCAAAAGATATCTTACATGGAGCCTTGTCAGCATCGGACTTGGCATTATGTTCTTTGTGGTATACATAGCTGCCCTGATCGTTATGGTGGCCTTAAACGTTTTATAAATCAATACGCAAACTATAATTTTCGCACTGGTAAAAAATTCATGAGATCTTTTACCAGTGCGTTTTTTTAGTCTGATGCCCGTAAACAGCGGCTTTGTGCTGCCTGGGTTGTATACGAGAGTATAGTTTATAAAATTATAGTTTTTTTCTAAACGTTTAAGATTTTTCAAAAAATTCCTGCTTTTTATAGTGAAATCAAACAAATAACAGGCTGCATTTTCAGCTGTTTGCATTATTGACATTAAATAAAAAAGATGTTAAAATGTTATTAGAGATTATCGGAAATTACCAAAATTGTTTCAGACATGCGGATTTACTGTTTTGAAACCTGTATGGAATGATTTTGCGGTTTGATTTTAAGCAGGTGATTGTTTATGCTAAAGAAAAAAATGATTTCAGCAGTTATGGCAGCAATTATCGGCGTAATGTGTCTGCCGGTCACTGCAGGTGCTGCCTCAGATGTAAAAGGTGATGCTAACGGCGACGGAAAGATTGATGTAAGAGATGCTGCATACATCGCAAGCGGTCTCTCAAAGCAGCTTATCCTCGGCAGTCAGGCGGATTATAATGAGGACGGGAAAGTGGATATCCGTGATGCGGCTGCTATTGCAAATAAGCTCGTTTTGCCCTACAGCAGCAATGTTACCCTGATGCTGAAGCTTGTAAATGACGAACGTGCTAAAGCGGGGGTCCCGCCTCTTTCACTTAATCCTACCCTGGTTGCAATGGCTGACATACGGGCGGCAGAGGCCGCCGAAAGCTTTTCCCATACACGTCCGGATGGTACAAGCTGCTTTACTGTATTTGATGATTTTAACATGAGTTATTCATACTGCGGCGAAAACCTCGCAGCAGGAAGTTCAACTCCGGAAGGGGCATTCAGACAGTGGATAGAGTCCGAGGGTCACTACGAAAACATGGTTGATCCGAATTACACGGAGATCGGCGTGGGATATTGTTATGACCCGGATTCCGTATACAAGTATCACTGGGTTCAGATTTTCAGGAAACCGTTCTGATGTAAATGGCAGATTAATTAGATTATATTAAAAAACAAAATTTGTTAATGGGTATTTTTCAAAAAAACCCTTGCTTTTTTAAAAAAATATGTTAGAATATAAGTAGGCAGTTTTATGCTTTACTAATTAACCGGAGGTGTTTTCAAAATGGCATACAAGATTTCAGACGAATGTATCAGCTGCGGCGCTTGCGCAGGTGAATGTCCTGTTGGCGCTATTTCAGAGGGTGACGGCAAGTACGTTATCGACGCTGACACATGCATCGACTGCGGCGCTTGTGCAGGTACATGTCCTGTATCAGCTCCTTCTGCTGACTAATTCATAAAAATGTCCCCATCGTTTTAAAACGATGGGGCGTTTTTTGTTTTCATATAATTTAGTATTTCTTTGATGTGGTTACCTGAACAGCTGTACCCAGTAATATCCGTACTGCGTTCCGGGCACATAAACGTATCCCACACCGATCTCAGTGAAATTACCGCTTATTATGTTGGCGTAATGTCCTGATGAATTTACCCACTGGTTCATGGTACCTTCGGACGTACTGTTCCCTGCCGCAATATTTTCGCCGACATAGTTCCAGCTTAGTCCATAATCGTCAAAGATCGTAAAGCAGTCAGTGCCGTCGGGGCGGGTATGAGAGAAGACTTCGGATATTTCCATTGCCCTGACCATTGCCGCATCACACATAGTCTGGTTAAGCTCCAGAGGCGCAGCGCCAACTGCCGCTCTCTCTTTGTTTACAAGGCTCAGTATCTCTGCTGCCTTTTCAGCGGCCTGCTGTGCCGGGTCGGCAGTGGTGGATACAGTCGTAGTTGCTTTCGTCACAGTGGTTTGCGTTGTGACAGTTGTAACTGCCGGGGCAGTAGTGACCTCAGGCTCTGGTTCACCGGGATATATTCCGTATGCTACTAATCTTTTAAGATAAATAATGTCAAATATGTCAGTCTTTCCATTTTCATCGATATCACCGGCGGCAAAATTCATTACTACAGGCTTCTGTTTTGTAAAATACTCCTGAAGAATGGTTATATCAGTTGTGTCGACCTCGTCATCACTGTTCACATCACCTATGTAATAACTGGATAATGCGGAACTGACAGCAAAGTCATAGGTCTTGTAAACTGTGCCGTCCGGGTAAACGGCATTGACCGTTGCGATTCCCTCACTGACCCCATATACGCTCGTATCATTCTTTACAGCTGCGATCTGCGGATCATCTGAAACAAGGGTTATATCCCCCTGATAGATAAAGGTGATGTGGTCACCTATATAAAGGGAACGCAGGTCAGCTGCTGATACATTAAAACATGCAAGGGAGGCGGTCAGGCATACTGCTGCAATGACAGCTGATAATTTTTTTCTGATAAAAGCTTTCATATTTTTCTCACTCCTTATACTGTTTCAAGACCATGATCCCCGTCGATATTTCACTGCGGAAAGGCATTTTTTGTTTTCCGGCATATTCCGGGGAGTGCTCTATGAGATTCATTATAGCATATAAGCCTGGTAGTATCAAGCAAAAACGGTGTATTACACAAAAAACCTCAAATTAATTCGTCATTTTGCACAAAGAAAATATAAGTCAAAATAACCAGTTATTTTTTTCATATCTATTTTGATTTGTTTATTTTCAATTGAAAAAGGCGTAATTACGTTGGTTTTCAGGTTTTTTAAAAACATAAGCGACCTTTTTTGGCAATTTTCCGGCAAAAAAAATCTACATGCTGTCCATTGACATTTTTAATGAATTTGTGTTATAAATAATATAAGGAAAAATTTTATTGACAACGGCGTTTTAAAAACGTCCGCTTTGGAGGAAACAGATATGACATATAAAGAAATCGTAGACAAGGTAAAAGAAGAATTCGGCACAGCTGATGTCAGCAACTATGAGGATCACCTCGCTCTTCAGATCAATATCACTGGCGAAGGCGGCGGCGCTTTCTACGCTGAGATAAACAATGGTCAGCTTGCTATTGAACCGTATGACTACAGCGACAACAACGCATCCATTACAGGTTCAGCTGACGATATTATAAGCGTATTCACAGGAAAGCTCAGCATCAGCGAAGCAGCAGATGCCGGCAAGCTTGAAATTACAGGTGACTATGCAAAGGCACTGTCTATCCAGCCGGTAATTGAAAATAACAGCAAGCCTGCAAAGAAGACTGCTGCAAAGAAAACAACAGCTAAGAAAACTGCTGCAAAGGAAGAAAAGACTGCTGTGAAGACAGCTGAAAAGAAAACTGCTGCTAAAACAACTAAAACAGAAGCAAAGGCCGAATCAAAGGCAGTGGCAAAGGCTGTCAAGGAAACAGCCGCAAAGACAACAGCTGCAAAGGCAGCAAAGTCTACAAAAACAGCGAAAAAAGGCTGATAGGCTTATAGATGGTATATCTTATCAGGCGCTCCAGTGAACTTGACAACAGCAAGGCGGAGCATAAAAAGAGCCTGAAAGCGGCTGTCGATGACAAACTGAGGACAGAATTTGCTTCAATGGGAGTTGACTATTGCAGTGATGCACTTCGGTTTGGCAGTTACGGCAAGCCGTATCTGAAAAATTCTGACAATATATTTTTTAATATAAGTCATTGTACAGGACTTGCTGCAGCGGTGATTGAAAACTGCGAAGCAGGAATTGATGCTGAAAATATACGTCAGTGGCATCCGAGAGTAGCAAAGCGGGTCTTTTCAGAAAGAGAACTGACTGTTCTGGATAGTTCGGACGATAAAGACGAGATGTTTTTCAGGATCTGGACTCTGAAGGAAAGCTTTGTGAAGGCAATTGGCATAGGAATATCGTATCCCCTGAAAACCTGTGAATTTATCATTGATGATGACAAGATCCGGGTTTATGGGTGCGATGGCTATTCCTTTTCACAGATCGTACTGAATGAGCAGTTTGTGTGCTCCCTGTGCGTAAAAAAGTCCTGTGACAACAGTTTTTACAGAATCAGAAAGGAAGAAGAATCCTTTCAACTGGAATTAAAATGAAATTTTCATTGGTTTTTGCAGTTCGATATTACAGTTTTATCTGCAATATAGATGAGCTGACAGGAGCCTTTAATAGCACGGCAACAGGTCGTGCATGATCCCCCTCTCTCTGCACCGCATAACAGCGGTGCTCTTTTTTTGCCTATTTATTTTTTCGGTGCGGAAGTATGATCCTTGCCTCTCCTGAGGTGACAGTATTGCGTTTACCATCGGGGTATTCAACGATAAGCCCTCCATTGTCTGCAATGCCGACGGCTCTGGCTATCTTTCCCTCTGAATTTACCGTAACTGCTACATCATACCCCAGAATACAGGAGCGGCGGCGGTATTCCTCAATAAAAGTGTTTTTCCCAAGCCCGGGCAAAAGCCTGTCAAGCTCATTTATTATTTCTGCTGCGATAACTTCACGGGAAAACCGTATGCCAGTTTCATCCTCAACAGAGGTAGCTATTTCGAGAAGCTCCGGTTCAAACGCATTCTTTACAGAGTTTATGTTCATGCCTATTCCGATAACGGCAAAATCAAGACTGCCGCTTGAGTTTACTTCACTTTCGGTAAGTATCCCACAGAATTTTTTCCCGTTTAAGTAAAGGTCATTTACCCACTTTATTTTCGTGTCAATACCGCAGACTTTGTCAGCCGCCAGAGCCGCTGCCACAGCAGTACAGGCGGTAAGTCTGCCGGCTGTTTCAATATCTGCATCAGGACGGAGGATGATACTCATATAAATACTTGTGCCCTCCGGGGAGCAGAAGCTCCGTCCGAGACGTCCCCTGCCGGCGGTCTGGCTGCCGGCAATGATAACTGTTCCCGATAGTTCGCCGCTTCGGGCAAGATTTTTAGCGTGTGTATTGGTTGAATCTATCTCGTCAAAGTAAACGACCTTATGAGGATGATTCAGATATTTTTCTATAGCGTCCATGTATTCCTCCGTGTGGTTATAAAAAATACGGCAGGTGTAATACTAATCCTCAAAACTATAATATATATATTACAGTTTTAAGGGCGGCTGCCGGCGGCATCCTCTGATTGGACCGCTTTGCGGTCAAATCCCGTATCATGCAATCCCTTACGCCGGCTTTGTCGACTAAACTCCGGCAGACTAAAGTCTGCCGGAGTTTAAGGAATTAGTATAAAACCTGCCTTAAAAATCAGTGAATACCGACCTTCTTGTCCTTAAAATCTGCAAGCCTTGCTTCATAAGCCCTGATAACCTCAGGCTCAAAAGCAAGAGTACGTTCCTTTCCGCAAAGCTTACATATAAGTTTCCTGGTAAAATACGGATTTAAAACCAGCAGTGGTCCCAGAAGATAGGTGCCGTAAAAATTATTCCTTACATACCCTTCGGTGAAGGTTTTTTTGTTCATTGGCACACCCTTGGTCATCTGTACAAAAGGGGAAAGACCATCTCCTGCAAATCCTTCAGTAAACTGTGCCCTGAATGCCGCAATTTCAATATCCTCATATTTACCCAGAACAAGTCCGCTGAAACGTTTCATCATATTTCTTTCGGCATGGAAATCGTTTATCCCGAGGCAGTCTACAGTGGTTCCGTCGGCATCAGTGATCCTGCTGCCGAATATTTCATGGGAGTTGCCTGTCATAAGAAAGATGACCCCTTTTTCAATAAGCTCTGCTATGCGCTGCTTATAGGGCGTCAGACGCTTGATGACCAGCTGCTGTGTATTCTCCGTCATAGGTCCCATATATATCATATTAACATCGTGACCGGCAAAATAGGGGGTACTGTTAAGAGCAGTACTTATATACTCCGCTTCGGGCAGACACAGCTTTAAATACAGCATATTTCCGCCGTCTCCGAAAAGATTGCAGACCTCCGGAAAAAGTTCTTCTATTACAATGCCCATGGTTATTCTCCTTGTGTCTTATCTAAAGCTTTAAGCTGATTTTTTATGCTGCTGAGTGATTCCACATTGAACAGGTCATACATTATTATGATTTTATCCACAAGCTCCGGTTTCAGAAGGCTGACTGTATCCGTTTCATTGCGGCAGCAGAATATCTTCTGCCTGTCCACTCCGGCAATAAGCAGTCTTACCATATAGTCGTTTGCCCTCTTTCCGCCGACGATTATCTGCTTTATATCCGGACTCTTAAAGAATTCAAAGTCTGTTTCATATATCCATGCTATATTTTCGGATGTGCGCTTTGCGTCATACAGATCCTCAAGTATCATTATTACCGCCTTGCTGCCATTTTCACGTCTTACAAAGTCGCAGACGCCGGAGCATGCAACAGGGTTCTGACCCTTGGCAAGTGAGATAATAACATCCTTCCCGCCTGCCTTAAAGCTGTCGTATCTTGATTTTACAACCTTCACCTCAGACATCGACTTTGAAACCTGTTTGTATGAAAGACCGAAGGTTCTTGCAAAGGTAACGGCAGCGCAGGTATTGTAAAGGTCGGTGATACGGTTATTTGGAAGCTTATAGCGCTCCTCTTCTCCGTCGTGTTTTATGACAGCCTCACCGTTTTCGGAAGCTATGACCTCAAAGTCTATCCCGGGAGAGCCGAAACCGCATGAACAGGAAGCTCGTCCTATATGGTTATAGTGTCTGAATGAAAAATCGAGTCTGCCGCCGCACCTGGGGCAGTTGATGATGTCGCATATAATATTGTCAAGGGTCGGGTTTTCATCCTTAAGCTCTGCTATTCCGAAATAGGTTCTGGGATTATTCTCAGCAAGCCTGCTGCTTATCAGGTCGTCACCGTTTAAGATAAGCTTTGTTTTTGGTGGTATGTTGCTGTTCAGGATATTAAAAGTAAATTCGGTATGTGCATTTCTTTTCATTGAATCACGCTGAATATTCGTACACACCAGCCAGTCCGGTTCGATGCACGGCAGAATTTTTGCAGCGCTGCGTTCATCGATCTCCAGAACAGCCGTATCCTTTTTAAAACCGCCGCTGAGAGTGCAGTTGTCCAGAAGCAGGGAGGCAATCCCGGTGTCCACATTTCCGCCGAAGCTGTTGTTGATAATTTCATAGCCGTTGGCTTTCAGAATATTTCCGATCATATTTGAAACGGTTGTTTTTCCGTTTGTGCCAGTTACTGCAATAACGTTCTCCGGCATGTCAAAATGCCTCAGAAGCTCCGGATAGAAGATCAGCATGATCTCTCCGGGGAGGTTGGTTGCATTGCGCTTTAAAAGTCTCATTACTCTTATAAGAAGTTTTGCTGCAATTACAGATATATAAAATCTTAATGGTTTTTTCATTTTGTTCCCCTTGTAGTTTATTATTGAAAGTCTGGTATGAAATAATACCTGTCCACGCAAAACCATTTAGTTCTGTGGGGGACAGCGTTTATTTCTGTTGCACACAATTCCATAAATCCCTATTTGATTTTTTCCAGGTATACAAATTTTAATTCATCAGTGATCTGTCTTTCATCAAAGACTTTGTAGCCCAGTTTCTGATATAACGCCAGATTTTTTACACTCCGGCTGCTGGTAAAAAGTTCATATCTCCTGTCGGGATAAACCTCTTCCATTTCAAGGAGAAGCTTTGTGCCTGTCCCTTTGCCCTGATGCTCTGGATGTACTATCAGTTTGCCTATATACACAGTATCGCCGCTGCAATATCCTCTTACAGATCCGATAATCTCTCCGTTATCGTCTAATGCCTTTAAAACAATACCTTTCCGATATTCCTGCTCTATGTCGGATATAGTCTGTTTCAGCGGCGGGATATCAGGATCATTAAACAGTTTTGCTTCGCTCTGATATGCGAGATACTGTAACTCAAGTATTTCCGGCAGATCATCCTTTTCAGCCTTTTTAACGATCATGTTTGTCCTTTCTGTACTACCCATTTATGTTTAGCAGATAAATAATGATATTTCCATATATACATAATATCATTTTTGTTGTAAAATGTCAAACTATAAGGAAAGTTTATTTATGCTGCTGTAAAAATATCTGAATAATTTCCCGGCGCAGCAAATTAGGCAGCCTTTTTCAGGCTGCTGTTTGCTGGTATTTTTATTTTATACATCAGATAATCGGTCAATATCCCGATTATTGTTCATTTTCCGGCTTCGGAGAACGTGTACTCTTATTCTTCCTCGTATTTCTCCTTGCACCGCTGCGTCTTCCAGAATTTTCGGCTGTTCTGGCTTTTGCCTTTTGTCTTGCAGCCGCCTTCTTTTCCGCCTTCTTATATGCCTCCTCAATAAAATATCTCTGTGCGTCAACAGGCGGTTTCTCATTTACCTTGTAGATGTAGGTCCCATCCGGAAGCTGCTTTCTTGCCTTGATATTATCGCTGAGCAGAATATTAAACATATCCCAGAGGCGTTTCTTGATACGTGTATTGTAGATCGGTGCTGCGACCTCAATTCGTCTTATGGTATTTCTTGTCATGTAATCGGCAGAGCTTATATACATTTTGCAGCGCTCTTTTGTTCCGAAAATGTATATACGGCTGTGTTCAAGATATCTTCCGACAATACTTGTAACCGTAATATTATCGGTAAGTCCCTCAACGCCTGCTTTCAGACAGCATATGCCTCTTATGACCATATCGATCCTGACTCCTGCCTGGGAAGCTTCAATAAGCTTGTCTATCAGCACCTTGTCGCAGAGCGAATTTACTTTTACGCCGATGTAAGCCCCCTCACCATTTTTTGCATGGGTTATCTCCTCGTCGATCATTTTTATAATGGGATCTCTCAGCGCAAGAGGGGCAATGAGCAGGTGTGCAGATTCCTCTACAAGGCGATTATCTGCTATTGCCTCAAACAGTGCCCCGGCATCTTCTCCGATCTCAGTATTGGCTGTCATCAGGGACAGATCAGTATAAAGTGCAGAGGTTTTCTCGTTGTAATTTCCTGTACCGATCTGTGAAATATATTCTGTCTTCTGACCGTTCTTTCTCGTAATAAGCAGAAGCTTTGAATGGACCTTCAGCTCCCTCGGACCGTATACCACAGTACAGCCGGCGTCCTGGAGCCTTCTGGACCAGCCTATATTATTTTCCTCATCAAACCTTGCACGAAGCTCCACCAGTACGAAAACATTCTTTCCGTTTTCAGCCGCATCGCACAGTGCCTCAATGATCTGGCTGTTCTTTGCAAGACGATAAAGAGTGATCTTTATGTCGGTGACCTTCGGGTCTCTTGCAGCTTCATTTAGAAGCTGTATAAACGGCTTTATAGTTTCATAAGGATAGCTTAAAAGAATATCCCGTCTTTTTATCTGTGAGATGATGCTTTGCGAATCTGAGAGACAATCCGGCTTCTGGGGAGAATTTTTATCGAATTTAAGCGCCGGGTCATCGCACATGTCTGCGATCTTTCCCACAAATGAGAGATCAAGGGGGGTTTTCAGATAGAATATGTGGTTAGTGTCCAGTGCAAGCTTTTTGCACAGGAATTCAAGGGCAGGCTGACTAAAATTCTCTGACAGCTGCATTCTTACCGGCTGGAGCTTTTTGCGTTTTTTGCATATATCCTCCATTATTTCCCGGAAATCCAGATCATGGTCGTAAAGTCCCTCTTCAACGGTAATGTCGGCATTTCTTGTGATCCTGATAAGGGTTTTGTCCACTACCTTGTAATTTTTGAAGACAAGGGGTGCAAAATGAAGAATAAGCTCCTCGGCAAGAATAAACCGTTTGTTATTTTCAAGGGGTATGATACGGCTGAACTGTCCGCTTGCCGGGATAACACCAAGTCTTATGCCGGATTTCGACTGGAGCTGTAAAACACAGTAAATCTCCTTGTTTTTAAGGAAAGGGAAGGGCGTTTTCTTGTCGATGATCTGGGGAGATACAAGGGGTTTTATTTCCTTTTTAAAATATGTTTCCAGGTATTTCTGCTCTTCAATGGAAGCAGAACGGAAACTGACCTGTTCAACCCCATGCCCCATAAGCTCGAGCATTATGTTCTTATATGCTATATCCTTCATAGGTTCAAGCTCGTTTACCTTCTGGAATATAGCGGAAAGCTGCTGCTTTGCCGTCATTCTGGACTTGTTGTCTTTTTTCTTCGGATTAACAAGCATCTGGTCGTAAAGGGAGCCTACACGCACCATAAAAAATTCATCCAGATTGCTCTGGAAAATAGCCGCAAAGCCAAGCCTTTCAAGAAGCGGAATACGCTTGTCCTGTGCCTCTTCAAGTACTCGTTCATTAAATTTAAGCCAGGATAATTCTCTGTTATCATAAACGGACTCAGTCATTATACAAATCTCCTTATTTTTATTTTCAGATTCACACTCCTATAAAGTGTCAAGTAAATTCTTTAGTTGTATACATTATACAATAAATTGTACGTTTCGTCAAGAAAATAAATGCTGATTTATAGGAAATTTATATATTATTAATCTGGTCTTATTAATCCTGAATCAATGCGCATATAAATAAAAACTATTGAATAGTGATACTCATGCCTTGACACGGGACAATAATATGCTTATAATATGGCTATAAAATACAGAAGCTCATCACTGTGTCCACTATATACATTAACAGAAAATACCGGAGGAACATATGGAAACGCCGATATATGATTTTTTAAAAGGCTACTCAGAAAAAAAATTTTTAAGACTTCACATGCCCGGTCACAAGGGCAGAAAAACAGCCGATCTTTCATTCACCCATGATATAACTGAAATAAAAGATGCCGACAGTTTATTTGAAGCGGAGGGGATAATAGCTAAAAGCGAAAAAAATGCCGCAGAGCTTTTCGGAACTTCCGCAACCTGCTACAGCACAGGGGGTTCTACACTTTGCATACAGACTATGCTGGGGCTTATGAAATACGAGAACCGCCGTGTTATTGCCGTCAGGAACGTACATCGCAGCTTTCTCTCTGCATGCGTTCTCCTTGACATACAGCCGGAATGGGTCTATCCTGAGTATACAGCCGGTTTTCTCTCCGGTGAGATACCATTTGAAGCCCTTGAGCAGAAGCTCAGAAATTCAGAAAATTCCTGCGTATATGTAACCTCTCCGGACTATCTTGGCAAAACAGCAGACATAAAGAGTATTGCCGCACTTTGCCGTAAATACGGAGCCGTACTCCTTGTGGATAACGCCCACGGCGCCCATAATGCCGGTTCGGACTCTCACCCTGTAAAGCTCGGTGCAGACATGTGCTGCGATTCGGCACATAAGATGCTTCCGGCGCTGACAGGAGCTGCCTATCTCCACATAGCAAACAGGAAATATATTTCCTGTGCAAAGGAAGTAATGTCTCTTTTCGGTTCTACCAGTCCCAGCTATCTCATAATGGCGTCTCTGGATCTGTGCAACGACTATATTGACAGCAGACTTGAAACAGACAGAAGGTGTGCGGCAGATGCCCTTGAACGGCTCAGAAGCAGGATCATAAGTAAATATGCCGTATATGACAGTGAACCGTTTCACCTGACTCTACTCTGCAATGGCACAGACCTTGCCGGACAGCTCCGGGAAAAGGGCATAGAATGTGAATATGCCGATGATTACTGTATAGTTCTGCTTTTCTCCCCGTCAAATACTATAGCCGAAATTGAACAGACTGAAAGAATATTAATGGAATGTAATCCGGAAAAATCAGCCGCAGAGGAGAATTTTGATTTTCCGGTTATGGAAACTGTAATGACTGTCAGGGAAGCAGCACTTTCAATATCTGAAACGGTAAGTGTTGAAAAATCCTCCGGAAAAATTTGTGCAGCGGTGAATGTACCATGCCCGCCGGCAGTTCCCATAGCAGTTAGCGGAGAAAAAATTAATGAAAAATGTATTAAAATTTATAAAAGGTATGGCATTTTAAGCGTTAATGTGTTAAAATAGAACTTAGGGCAACACCGCACAATTAACGGCTGTCGCCTTTGCCGCACATCTGCTTGCAGATT
>JBJEQU010000136.1:0-16067 GCA_051881935.1 Porcipelethomonas sp.
TACAAGACCTTTTTCCGGTAAAAGTGCGTGTTCAATACCCATCTGACCTACGTCATAGAAGTTTGTAACTTCTTTTTCACCGCAGAAGTCACGGCACATTTTACACTGCTCTGCCGCCTTAATGTCCTTGTTCGGAGCAAAGTGATCCATTACCATAGTGACCTTGTCCTTATCAAAAACGGACTCAGCACCAATTTTATTAAATTCCTTTATGGCAACGGGAGAAGTAATATCGTTGCCGAGAACTAAATCAAGGTTTACTAAGATAAGCTGTCCTGCTTCAACCTTGTCCAGTCCTGCATGAGCCGCAAGAATTTTCTGCGTCATTGTCATGCCCATTTATATCATTCCTTTCAGATTTATAGTATATTTTGCTGCTGTGATAAATCAGAAATTACAGCGGCTATTTGCGCAACCTGTTGAGGAAAACCCTTTTGAAAAATAGTTTCTCTCAAACTCCCTTCCTGAAACTTTACCTCTTTTTCACATAGAGGCGTAAGCCCCTATGTGAAAAAGAAAATAAAAGTCTTTGGAAAGGGGTCTGGGGAAGGACCTTTCTTAAGAAAGGTCTGCCCCAGAAGAGCTGCGGATCTACTTCTGTAAATCACGATTTATTTCACCAAACAATATTATTTATTAATAACAGCACCCTTATCAGCAGATTCTACCATAGCGGCATATCTCTTGAGATATCCTGTAAGATTTTCTTTTTTGAGTATTTTAGTAGTTTTCTTTCTGTTTTCAAGCTCTTCATCGGAAACTTCGAGGTGGATCGAGCAGTTCGGAATATCGATAGAGATAATATCCCCGTCCTGAACGTAAGCGATAGTACCGCCTCTTACAGCCTCCGGTGAAACGTGACCTATAGAAGCTCCTCTTGTAGCACCGCTGAAACGTCCGTCTGTAATAAGTGCTACATCCTTGTCAAGTCCCATACCTGCAATAGCAGAGGTAGGATTGAGCATTTCTCTCATTCCCGGACCGCCGGAAGGACCTTCATAACGGATAACAACAACGTCACCCTTGACAATTTTTCCTCCCTTGATAGCGGCAATTGCATCCTCTTCGCTGTTAAATACCTTTGCCGGACCGCTGTGTTTTAACATTTCCGGAGCAACAGCACTTCTCTTGACAACACATCTGTCCGGGGCAAGATTACCCTTGAGTACTGCAATACCGCCTGTTTCGCTGTATGGATTGTCAATAGGTCTGATAACCTCCGGATCTCTGTTTACAACACCCTTGATATTCTCACCCATTGTTTTTCCTGTAACGGTCATAACGTCTGTATTGATAAGACCCTTCTTGTTAAGCTCATTAAGAACTGCATAAACACCGCCGGCTTCGTTCAGATCCTCCATGTATGTGGGGCCCGCCGGAGCTAAATGGCAGAGATTAGGAGTTCTTGCACTTATCTCATTTGCCATGTCAAGATTAATCTTGATTCCGCATTCGTTTGCGATTGCCGGAAGATGCAGCATACTGTTTGTGGAACAGCCAAGAGCCATATCTGCAGTAAGAGCATTTTCAAAGGCTTTTTCTGTCATGATATCAAGTGGACGGATATTCTTTCTGTAAAGCTCCATAACTGCCATACCTGCATGCTTTGCAAGCTTTATTCTTTCTGAATATACAGCCGGGATAGTACCGTTTCCGCGAAGTCCCATACCAAGAACCTCTGTAAGACAGTTCATGGAGTTTGCAGTATACATACCTGAACATGAACCGCATGTAGGACATGTTTTATTTTCAAATTCTTCAACATCATCAAGGGATATTTTTCCGGCAGTATAAGAACCTACTGCTTCAAACATGCTTGAAAGACTTCTCTTTTTACCCTTTACATGACCTGCAAGCATAGGACCGCCGCTTACAAATACTGTTGGAACATTTACTCTTGCCGCAGCCATTAAAAGTCCCGGTACGTTCTTGTCACAGTTGGGGATCATGACCAGTGCGTCAAAGTGGTGTGCAAGCGCCATACACTCTGTGGAATCCGCAATAAGGTCACGGGTAACAAGAGAATATTTCATTCCAACGTGTCCCATTGCAATACCGTCACAGACAGCAATTGCCGGGAAAACCACAGGAGTACCGCCAGCCATCGAAACGCCTGTTTTAACAGCTTCAACAATTTTATCAATATTCATATGTCCCGGAACTATTTCATTGTATGAAGAAACGATACCAACAAGAGGTCTTTCCATTTCTTCCTTGGTAAGTCCGAGAGCATTGAAAAGTGAACGCTGAGGAGCTTTGTCAACTCCCTCACAATAAAAATTACAACCCATTTTTCTATACCTCTTTTCTGTTCTTTTTTGAAAAAAAGAACCAAAAAACTTTTATATCGCTCTTAATAAACATGAATTTGTTTCTCCAAGCACGAAGCGATAATTCAAGTTTTATTCTAATTATCTGTTATTAAAAACAAAAAACCTTTTTCCATTTTTTTGAAAAAAGTGGATCAAAAACTTTTATGTCGCTTTTTATTGACTAATAACTGCTGATAAAGTCATGAAGCGATAATGTTTTATTAAATCGATCAGTCTGATTTTGCCGTAGCCACATAGTTCTTTTTCCTATATTCCTATAGGTCCTCGAACAATTGCAACTAATGCACAAAATATTACTAATGCTGCTGCTATTGATACAGTTATAAAGAAAATTCTGCCCTATTTATAAAAGGCTAATTGTTCTTCTTGAAGCTCTTTGAGTATAGTCTTTTCTTCATCTGATAAATTATCCATTTTTTTCGTCCTTATTTATTAATATTTAATCCAATTTGACATTAATATCAGTTTTAACATCCCCGACGTCAACCTTAACATTATCATCTATATTGCCAACATTAACTTTGACATCAGGTTCTTTTACCTCAACATCTTCATTACTTGAATCATCTGAACATCCAGCTAAAGTCGCCAAGGAAATGAGACAACATAAAAATATCATAACTTTTTTCATAAATCCCCCTAAAGTGCAAACTGCTTTCCCTGAAAATCGGGAAAGCAGCAAGTACAGTCCGATTACTTTTACAATCGGATATTATTAAGTTTTAGGAATCAGAATCAGTTGTTGATGAACTTGTCCTCTTCGTTATTCCAGCTATAGAGCTTTCTGATTTCTTCGCCGACCTTTTCAGACGGATGCTCAGAAGCAAGCTTTCTCATAGCACGGAAGTGAGCCTGTCCGCCGGCAGGTGACATATCGAGGAGGAATTCCTTGGCAAATGAACCGTCCTGAATGTTCTTGAGGATCTGCTTCATAGCTTTCTTTGTATCTTCTGTGATGATCTTTGGACCTGTGATATAGTCGCCGTATTCAGCAGTATTTGAAATTGAGTATCTCATACCTGCAAAACCGCTCTGGTAAATAAGGTCAACGATAAGCTTCATTTCGTGGATACATTCAAAGTAAGCATTTCTCGGATCATAGCCAGCTTCAACAAGTGTTTCAAAGCCAGCCTGCATAAGTGCGCATACACCGCCGCAGAGAACTGCCTGTTCACCGAAGAGGTCTGTTTCAGTTTCTGTTCTGAATGTTGTTTCGAGAACACCGGCTCTTGCACCGCCGATTGCTAAACCGTAAGCAAGTGCCAGATCCTGAGCCTTGCCTGTTGCGTCCTGAGCTACAGCCACAAGACAAGGAACACCCTTGCCAGCCTGATATTCTGAACGTACTGTATGACCAGGTCCCTTTGGAGCAATCATTGTAACGTCAACGTCAGCCGGAGGAACGATCTGACCAAAGTGGATGGCAAAGCCGTGAGCGAACATAAGCATATCGCCGGACTTGAGGTTAGGTTCGATATCCTTCTTGTACATTGCAGCCTGCTTTTCATCATTGATAAGGATCATGATGATATCAGCCTGCTTTGCAGCTTCAGCAGCTGTGAAAACTTCAAATCCCTGCTTTACAGCCTTGTCCCATGACTTACTGCCTTCGTAAAGACCGATAATAACTCTTGCGTTGTCGCCGAGAGATTCCTTTGCATTAAGGGCATGAGCATGTCCCTGGCTTCCGTAACCGATAACAGCGATCGTCTTGCCGTAAAGCAGACTTAAATCGCAGTCTTCCTGGTAAAATACCTTTGCTGAATTTTCCATTATAAAGACTCCTTTTATAATATAATATTTATTTGGGTGGTTTTATGTATTTTACTGCGTCTTTACTCACAGTTCCATACAGCTGCCGCCTCTTTCAAGAGCTACAAGACCAGTACGGCACATCTCCATTATGCCGAAAGGCTTTACAAGCTCAATAAAAGCGTTGATTTTTGTTGTTTCTCCTGTTATCTCAATACAGAGTGCATCAGGAGAATAGTCGATGATTTTTGAACGGAATACATCTACTGCCGCCAGGACATCCTGTCTTGTAGAGGAATCGTTCTTTATTTTTATAAGAAGCAGTTCACGGGTAACAGTTTCGTCACGTTCCATGACCTTGACCTTTTTTACATCATGCATCTTGTCAAGCTGCTTTATTATCTGATTTTTTGAGTATTCATCACCCATCATGCATACGGTAATTCTTGAAAGATCCGGTGACTGGGTCTCCCCTACTGTAAGGGCATCAATATTGAATCCTCGTCTTGTAAACATGCTTGAAACTCTTGTCAGAACGCCGGATTTGTTTGACACTAAAATTCCGAATACATACTTTGCCATCAGATCTCACCTCCGTGAATCTCAGTAATAATATCATCTATCGAGCCGCCCGGAGGAAGCATCGGAAGAACAAATTCGTTGCAGTCAACAAGACAGTCGATAACATATGGTCCGTTTTCCTCAAAGGCTTCCTTTGCAGCTGCTTCAAGCTCAGCTTCAGTGCTGACATGACTGCCCTTTGCACCAAAAGCTTCTGCAAGCTTTACAAAATCTGTCTTTCTGTTAAGAGTAGTATTGGAATAGTGCTTCTGGAAAAACAGAGTCTGCCACTGTCTTACCATTCCCAGAACTCCGTTATTCATAATTACTATAACAAGAGGAGTATTCTGAGAAACGGCAGTTGCAAGCTCATTTAAGTTCATTCCGAAGCTTCCGTCACCAGTAAACAGGACTGTCCTTTCGCCGGTGGCTTCGCTTGCACCGATGGCAGCTCCCATGCCGAATCCCATGGTTCCAAGTCCGCCGCTGGATATGAAGGTTCTCTCTTTTTCAAAGGGATATCTCTGTGCTACCCACATCTGATGCTGTCCGACATCAGTTGCAACAACAGTATTTTTATTTGTAAACTTGCTTATAGTATCTATTATTTTATAAGGATTCAGTCTTTCTTCAGCAGGAACTCCGGTATTTTTACAGTTTACCGTACAGCTGGAGCAATCCTTGCCTTCGGGAGTTTTAAGACATGCTTCAAGCATTTCCTTTTCTTTTTCACGAAGAGCGGATATTTCACGGCTCCATTCATCATGCTGCTGCTTTGGAACTGCCGCAATAAGCTTTTTGAGGGTCTCCTTTACATCACCGTTGATACCAAGCTGACTTTCAACATTCTTGTCAATTTCCGCATTGTCAACATCTATGTGGAGAATTTTGCAGTTTCTTACGTAAACGCTCATTTTTCCAGTTGCTCTGTCGCTGAATCTTGCACCGATTGCTATAACCAGGTCAGCTTTTGACTGTGCCATAGAGGAAGCGTAATGTCCGTGCATTCCCTGCATTCCGAGAAATCTCGGATTTGATTCCGGAACAGCCGATATACCCATCATGCTGCATCCTATAGGCGAATCGATAAGCTCGGCAAAATCCATTACCTCTCTGCCTGCGCCGCCGGCTATAACACCGCCCCCGCAGTAGATATAAGGTCTTTCCGACTGTGAAATCATTTCAGCTGCTTTTGAAATATCGTCAGCAGATGCCTTTGGAAATTCAAAAGGCGGTGCAACGACAATATTTTCAAAATCACATTTAGCGATCTGAACATCCTTCGGTACATCAACAAGTACAGGACCCGGTCTTCCGGACTTTGCAAGCCTGAAAGCTTCACGGATCGTATCTGCAAGCTCATTTACATCCTTTACTATGTAATTGTGCTTTGTGACCGGCATGGTAACTCCGCAGATATCGACTTCCTGGAAGCTGTCACGTCCTAAAAGATTGCACGGAACATTTCCGGTAATTGCAACCATAGGCACTGAGTCAAGATATGCCGTCGCAATACCTGTTACAAGATTTGTAGCTCCCGGACCGGATGTTGCTATAACAACTCCCGTCTTTCCGGTAGCTCTTGCGTAGCCGTCAGCCGCATGGGCTGCGCCCTGTTCATGGGCAGAAAGGACATGCTTTATTCTGTCACGGCGTTCATAAAGAGCGTCGTAGGTATTTATGATCTGGCCGCCAGGATAGCCGAAAACACAATCGCAGCCCTGTTCGATCAGAACCTCAACAATAATCTGTGCGCCGGTAAGTTTCATATTTTCACCTTTTTCTTTTTAATAATTAGAGATATTTCCTTGTTCAGGAAGCCTCAAACCGGATATAGCTCGTCTTGATCCTATATATTTTATCTATTAATGTACGGTTTGCGCTTTAAACTTTCAAAGGAATACTATATACCTACTTATTATAACATACATTTTTTTATTTTTCAACACCTTATTTTAAAGAATAGAAATTATATTTTGTTGCATTAAGCTAACAAACTTGCTAAATTGTGTAAAATAGGATATAATACAATACAGGACATCTTTATATATAGGCATATAGGGATTTTCGTAAATTATCGACAACAGGCAGGTGTAGGCAATAAAGAAAGTAGAAATTTTTACAGACGGTGCATGCAGCGGAAACCCGGGACCAGGCGGATTTGGAGTAATTCTCCGCTATGGAGAGCATGTTAAGGAACTCTCCGGCGGTGAACATGAGACTACAAACAACCGTATGGAGCTTATGGGAGTTATAACCGGTCTGTCAGCCCTCAGGGAACCATGCGAAGTTACCCTTACAACCGACAGTAAATATATCGTTGACAGCGTAACGAAAGGCTGGGTTTACGGCTGGAAGAAAAAAGGCTGGATAAAATCCGATAAGAAACCGGCTCTTAACGTTGACCTCTGGGAAAGGCTGCTGCCGCTTTTAGAAAAACATAAGGTCAGTTTCGTCTGGGTAAAAGGTCATGCAGGACACCCGGAAAACGAAAGATGTGATGAGCTTGCAGTAATGCAGCGTGATGCAAATTCATAGAAAAGGAATGATAGCAAAATGGAAAAAAGATTTATTTATGCGGATAATGCCGCAACAACACCGGTCTCAAAGCCGGTTTTAGATGAAATGATGCCTTATTTTACACAGGAATACGGAAACGCTTCAAGTATTTACGCTCTTGGAAGAAGCGCAAAAAAGGCTCTTGAAACTGCAAGAGAGAGAGTTGCGAAAACTATCGGGGCGGAGACTTCGGAAATCTACTTTACAAGCTGCGGCTCAGAATCGGACAACTGGGCTATCAGGTCGGTATGTGAAAGGCTTGCTGCAAAGGGAAAAAAACATATTATTACCTCAGTTTTTGAGCATCATGCAGTACTGCATACATGCCAGGCTCTTGAAAAGCAGGGCTTTGAGGTAACTTATCTTCCGGTCTATGAAAACGGTATCGTAAAAACAGAGGATGTGGAAAAGAATATACGTGAGGACACTGCGTTGGTCACTATAATGTATGCAAACAACGAGATCGGTACTATTCAGCCTGTAGAGGAAATTGCTAGGGTCTGTCATGACAGGGGCGTATTGTTCCATAGTGACGCTGTTCAGGCTGTGGGACATGTCAAGATTGATGTTCACGCACAGGGAATCGACATGATGTCCGTTTCAGGTCACAAGATACATGCGCAGAAGGGTGTCGGTGCTCTTTATGTAAGAAAAGGAATACCTCTTACAAATCTTATCTACGGCGGTGCCCAGGAGAGGAACAGACGTGCAGGAACGGAAAATCTTCCTGCCATTATGGGATTTGCAAAAGCTATGGAAATAGCGAATACAGATATTGAAAAGCGTGCTGAAAAAACTGCAAAGCAGCGAGACAGACTAATTAAGGAAATACTTAAAATTCCTCATACAAGACTTAACGGTGATCCGGTCAGAAGACTCCCCGGAACTGTAAATATTTCAATTGAGGGTATCGAGGGTGAAAGCCTTCTTCTCATGCTTGACCTCAGAGGAATATGTGCTTCATCAGGATCGGCATGTACATCAGGATCACTTGATCCTTCCCATGTACTGCTTGCCCTTGGTCTGAAGCATGAGGTTGCACACGGTTCTTTAAGACTTTCTATCAGTGACGAAACGACAGATGAAGATATAGATTATATTATCGAAGTCGTTCCTCAGGTCGTTGAGAGACTTCGTGCAATGTCTCCTTTGTGGGAAAAAATTGTCAAAGAGGACAATAAAAATTAATGCTGAGAATTTTTCACAGATTTTTCAGAAGAAGAAAAATAATAAATATTTACAGGAAAAAGCGTAAAAAAAATTACAATAGTATAACCCAGCAGCATAATACAGAAAGTCCCGTTTTTGAAATCAAAAGGGCTGTACGCACAGGAGAAAAAAGCATCATCGTCTGTGGAAAGGTCAGACAGGGATCTTTTAAAACAGGAGACATGGTTATTATATCCGGGAGCAATAATGGCTCATTGAAGCTTGAGGCTATAATAGAAAGGATCACCACATCTCTTGTTGAAGTCAACAGGATCTTCAGCGGTTCTGAAACGGACATGCTGCTTGAAGTTATAAGGGATACGGGAAAAATTATACTTCCGGGAAATAAAATCTTAAGTCATAAAACTGCGTCTTTAACAGGCAATATCAAATAAAAAGCCGTTTTGCGGCAGAATGGAGATCAATATGTTATACAGTGAAGAAGTACTCGATCATTTTTCAAATCCGAGAAATGTTGGTGAAATTGAAAATGCAGACGGTGTCGGCGAGGTCGGAAATGCAAAATGCGGAGATATCATGAAAATGTATATCAAGGTAAATAACGGAATAATTGAAGATGTCAAATTCAAGACATTTGGCTGCGGAGCGGCAGTCGCTACATCCTCAATGGCAACAGAACTCATTAAGGGAAAGCCTATTGAAGATGCCCTGAAGCTTACAAATAAGGCTGTTGTCGATGCTCTCGGCGGACTCCCGGCAGTTAAGCTTCATTGCTCAGTTCTTGCTGAGCAGGCTATCAAGGCTGCTCTTTCAGATTATTATACAAGACAGGGTATCGACCCCATCCCGATCGTAGGAGAGATCGGTGAATGTGAAAGCTGTCACTGATATTTTATTAAATCGGCTGCTGCACTGAATTCAGACGGTGCGGCAGCCGATTTTTTTGAATTTCTGTCCTTCATAAAGTTCGTCCTGAGTGCATATATTCTTATGAATAAAAAATTCAAAGGAGCCTGCTATGAACGGACTTACAGAAAAACAGGCAGCGGTTCTTCTTGCGGAGCATGGGAGCAATTCGCTTGCCGAAAAGAAGGGAAACAGTGCTGTAAAAATATTTGCAGGACAGTTTCGTGATGTAATGGTTATGATACTTCTCGGTGCGACTGTTATATCGGTATTTTTAGGTGAAATTTACGATGCTCTGACAATAATTGCTATTGTACTCCTGAATGCTTTTCTGGGCTTTATTCAGGAGTACCGTACAGAGAAGACTCTTGAGGCACTTGCAAATATGACTGCTCCCACAGCTAAAGCGATGCGTGACGGAAAAGTCAAAACAATACCTGCTGAAAAGCTTGTCCCCGGTGATTTAATTATTTTTGAAGCCGGAGACAGGGTACCGGCTGACTGTGTTATTTTGGAATGTACAGGACTTTTTACAGATGAATCAATGCTCAACGGTGAGTCTGATCCGATATCAAAAAGACCGGGTTCTCCCGACGACAGGGATAATTCTCTTAATCGTCCATGTATAGCATATTCGGGAACTGTGGTCACAAGGGGCAGCGGAAAGGCTCTTGTAATTGCAACGGGAAAAAATGCCCAGGTGGGGAAAATTTCACATATGATAAATGACGTGGCTTCCTCCCAGACTCCTCTCCAGAAGCGTCTTGGTGAGCTTGGAAAAATAGTAGCCTTCATATGCATCGGAGTCTGCATTATAGTATTCCTTGCAGGAATATTACGTGGAGAACCTGTATTCGATATGCTCATGACCGGCATAACAATAGCCATTGCCGCTATACCGGAAGGGCTTCCGGCAACGGTCACTATTGCCCTTGCTCTTGCAGTAAACCGTATGCTGAAGGTAAAGGCACTTGTAAACAAGCTTCACAGTGTTGAAACACTTGGATGTGCGTCTGTCATATGTTCCGATAAAACGGGTACTATAACTGAAAACAAAATGACTGTAAAGCATATTTTCACCGATTTCAGGGAATTTGATGTATCCGGTACGGGATATAAAATTTCCGGAGAAATAACACTTGACAAAAATGCATTTAATCCAAAAGCATGTCCGTCGCTTATAAAGCTGTTTGAATGTTCAGTTCTGTGTTCTACTGCCCGGATAGAAACGGGAGAAGTTTTCAACAACAGACAGCGGGGAGTGTTGAAAAGTAAAGGTGAATGGAAAGTTTATGGGGATCCCACAGAGGCAGCACTGCTTATCGCTGCTGCAAAGGGTGGAGTTACAGCTGAAAAAATTAAAGGTATGCGGAAAATATCCGAAACTCCCTTTGATAGTGAAAGCAAAATGATGTCTGTTACATACAGAAACGGCTCCGGACAGGAGATAGTTTATGCTAAAGGCGCACCGGATGTGCTTATAAAAAAATGCGGATTTGTTGAAACAAATGAGGGTATAAAGGAAATCGGGAATAGTGAACTTCAAAAAATTGAAAAGGAAATAGGCTTTCTTTCAAGAAGGGGACTTCGTGTTCTTGCACTGGCTTATAAAATTTCCCAGAGCAGTCTTGTCTTTTTAGGTCTTGCGGCCATGAGCGATCCTCCGAGGGAGGAAGCGAGAACTGCAATAAGAAAATGCGGGCAGGCACATATAAAAACTGTCATGATTACAGGGGATCATAAAGAAACTGCGGCGGCTGTTGCAAAGGAAGCCGGTATACTCCGTGACAAAAAGGCTGTTACCGGGGAAGAACTTGATAATATGACCGATGAACAGCTTGACAGACAGCTTGATGACTTTGCTGTATTTGCAAGGGTCTCTCCTTCTCATAAGCTCAGGCTTGTAAGGGCATATAAACGGAAAGGAAATATTGTAACCATGACCGGAGACGGTGTAAATGATGCTCCGGCAATAAAAGAGGCTGATGTAGGGGTTGCGATGGGACTTACCGGTACTGACGTTGCAAAACAGGCGGCAGACGTAGTCCTGCTTGATGATAATTTTGCTACGCTGGTCAGTGCTGTAGAGCAAGGAAGAGGAATATATGCAAATATAAGGAAATTTGTACGGTATCTTCTTTCCTGCAATATCGGAGAGGTTATTGTAATGTTTCTGGGAATTCTTATGGGATTTCCGATGGTTCTCCTGCCCACACAGCTTTTGCTTGTAAATCTTGTTACGGATGGTCTGCCGGCAATAGCTCTTGGTATGGAGCCATGTGAAAAGGATGTAATGAAAAACCGTCCGAGAGGAATCAATGAAAGCTTCTTCTCAAACGGGCTTATGTTTAAAATTATATTCAGGGGCATTCTCATTGGTTTAAGCACTCTGGGCTGTTTTACAACAGTTCTCCGTTTCTCCCAAAGTGTTGATACAGCACGTACCTGTGCATTGGTAACACTTATTCTTTCACAGCTTATTCATGTTTTCGAGTGTAAATCCGAAACAAAGGGACTTTTCAGAATAAATCCCTTTTCAAATATGAAGCTGCTTTTTGCGGTGATAATATCTGTCGCAGCGGTGGCAGCAGCAGTGTTCTTTCCACCAGCACAGATCATTTTCGGAACTGTTGCTCTTTCTCAGAAGGAGCTGCTGATAGCCGCAGGATTTTCTGTCGCAGTACCCCTTGTTGCGTCACTTGGGATGATAAAAAATAAATAGCAAAAAAATTTCCTCTGCCAGAAAAGCGGAGGAAATTTTTATAATATTATTATTTTTTCTTCTTCTTTGAAGCGGCTCTCTTTTCATTCCACCATACCCAGAGAGGTGAAGCAATGCAAAGGCTTGCATAAGTACCGGCAATCATACCGATGATCATTGGAATAGAGAAGCTTAAAATTGAACTTACGCCGTAGATGTAAGCCACAACACTTACGATGAGCATTGTTGAAACAGTCGTTATTGATGTTCTTATAGAACGTCTGAATGACTGTGTTGTACTTACATTGACAAGCTCTGTAAGTCCGGATTTTGGCATGAGTTTTTTGTTTTCTCTGATACGGTCGTAAATAACGATCGTGTCGTTTACCGAGTAACCCAGTATCGTAAGAATAACAGCAATGAAGTTGGAATTTATCTCATATCCCAGAACAACGAATGCTCCGAAAACGAATATCAGGTTGTGGATAAGTGAAATAACCGCGCATACACCTGCTGACCAGCCGCTGATCTTTTTAAATCTGATAGCAATATAGAGAATGATAAGAATTGCTGCAAGAACAGCCGCAATCATACATTTTACGAAAAATTCACGTCCGGAAGTAGGGTTTACGTCATTTGCGTCAAGCAGCTCGATGTTGCTGTCAGGGAACTTTTCACTGATAAGATCAGTCAGCTCACTCTGCTGGTCTGCGGAAAGGCTGTTCTCATAGCTGAATGAAATCGAAAAGCTGTTTGAATCGCTTGCGAGGTTTTCACCTTCCTGAATAGTAACAGGAGTTTTGAGGAAGTTTTCAATATCCGACTGTGCATCCGAAATACTGATATCACCTTCATAACCGTAGGAAACAATAGTACCGCCCTTGAATTCAATAGCTATTTCAACGCCTCTGAATACGGCAATCAATGCAATTGCTGCAATAAGTGCAAGAGAAATTATAAACCAGATTTTTTTCTTTCCGACAAAATCATATACTTTTTTATTCATTACTTGCACCTCCATAAAGCTTCTTGTTTCTCAGGAACTTGAATCTTGAGAGTGAAGTAACCATAAGTCTTGAAGCAAACACGCCCATTACAAAGTTCATAAGTGTACCTACAAACAGCGTAAAGCCGAAGGAGTAGATAACGCCCTCTGTTGTAGCACCGATTCCGAACAGGCTGAGGACTTTGTTAAGACCGCTTGCAAGGAAGCTGTCCGGAGTTCCGAATGCAGCCATAAGGATAACAGCAACGATAAGGCTTGTAAGGTTTCCGTCGAGGATAGACGAGAATGCTCTCTTATAACCGGAACGGAGTGCGGAATCAAGGCTCTTTCCGGAGTTAAGCTCTTCTCTGATACGCTCACCGGTAATGATATTTGCGTCAACGCCCATACCAACAGTGAGGATAATACCTGCAATACCGGGGATAGTAAGGGTCGAGCTTTCATTAAATCCGAACCAGCCGGAAATACATGCAAGAGTAACTGAGATCTGACCGATAATGCCGATAGCGGCAATAAATCCCGGAATTTTATAAAGGAATGACATGTAAATCAGGATAAATGCAAACGCAATAATTCCGCTTATTATCATTGCTTTAAGAGCACCTGTACCGAGGGTAGGTGAAATAGTCTTGAAGCTTGATGTTTCGAGATTGAAAGGAAGTGCGCCGGCATTGATCTTATCAGCCAGTGCTTTCGAGCTTTCAGCTGTGAAATCACCGGAAATAATTGCCTGTCCTCCGGTAATAGCTTCATTAACAGTAGGAGCTGATATCATATCGCTATCCATCCAGATGGATATAGCCTCTCCTGTTCCTGCCATAGCTGAAGTAACTGTAGCAAATGTGTCAGCTGCCTGATCTGTAAGTTCAAGGGATACAACGTATTCAAATGTACCATCCTGCTGCTGCTGACGCATGGATTCAGCTTTTTCAATATCCGCACCCTCAAGGACAACATCACCCGCCGGCGTGCCGTCTTCATTTGTGTCTGTTCCGACTCTGAATGAGAGAACGGCTGTTTCGCCGAGTTCCTTTACGGCAGCCTTAGGGTCAAAATCCTTTTCTCCTGCCTGCCACGGGAATCTTACGATAACTCTGTCGTTTGCATCATCTTCATAAACCTCATAGTCATTGATGTTAAGTGAAGAAAGTCTCTGCTTGATAACCTCCATTACGGAATCAAGCTGTTCTGTTGTTGCGTCGATATCGCCTGCAGGAACGAATGTAACGTCAACACCGCCCTGGATATCGATACCAAGACGAATGTCTTCAACGCCTTTTATGTATGTCTTTTCTACGTCGCCGTACTGACTGGAAAAACCAAAAATAACAGATGCGGCAAAGGCAATTATAAGCGCAAAGACAATGAAAAATACAGGTTTCTTTGCTTGTTTCACATTCAAGCCTCCTAATCTTTTATTATTTACGACACAGAAAAGACAAAAAATCATTCTTTATAAAACATGACTTAAAGCTTCTCTGTATCGACAATTACCCTTATTATATTATCATTTACTAAAAATGTCAAGGGTATTATGCATTTTTTTGCAGATTTTTATTTTTCGGGATAAAAATTAATTTTTCATCTCGAATGTTTCGTTCAATATGTCCCTGTTTTCATCAAGAATTGGTTTTACAAATTCATTAACGAATTCTTCGACCTGCTGTGAGCTTCTTCCTGTGAAATTTTCAGGCTTCATGATAGCGTCCATCTCTTCCTTTGTTATCATAAACATCGGGTCGCTTAGTATTCTTTCGCAGAGGTCGTTGTCAAGACCTTCTTCCTTGACCTGTCTGCCTGCTTCCATTGAATACTGTCTTATTTTCTCATGGAGAGCCTGTCTGTCTCCGCCTTTTTTTACAGCGTCCATCATGATATTTTCAGTAGCCATGAAAGGAAGCTCTGCCATAACTCTTCTGCGTACTATCTTAGGATAAACTACCATTCCGCTTGTAACATTTATCATAATATTCAGAATAGCGTCACAGGCAAGGAAGCCTTCTGCAACGGAAATTCTCTTGTTTGCGGAGTCGTCAAGAGTTCTTTCAAACCACTGCGTACCGGCAGTAAACTCAGGATTGAGAACATCAATCATGAGGTATCTTGAAATGGATGTAATTCTCTCGCATCTCATAGGATTTCTCTTATAAGCCATTGCGCTGGAACCTATCTGGCTCTTTTCAAAAGGTTCCTCCATCTCCTTGAAGGACTGGAGAATCCTCATATCGTGGGAGAATTTGCTGCATGACTGGGCAATTCCAGCAAGTGCATTTACCACAAGGGAATCGACCTTTCTTGAATAGGTCTGTCCCGAAACAGGAACGCAGCTGTCAAATCCCATTTCCTCTGCGATCATTTTTTCAAGCTTTTTGATCTTGTCAGTATCACCCTCGAAAAGCTCCATAAATGAAGCCTGAGTACCGGTAGTACCTTTTGAGCCGAGGAGCTGAAGGTCGGATATTCTCCGTTCGATTTCCTTCAGGTCATAGAGAAGTTCGTTGGTCCAGAGCGTGGCTCTCTTGCCCACCGTTGTAAGCTGTGCCGGCTGGAGATGGGTATATGCAAGACAGGGCATATCCTTATATTTCATTGCAAAATCGGAAAGCTGGGCAATAACATTTATAAGCTTTCTGCGGATAACCCTGAGTGCGTCACGCATGATGATAATATCTGTATTATCTCCTACATAGCATGATGTTGCACCGAGATGGATGATACCCTTTGCATCCGGACAAGCCTTGCCATAGGTATATACATGCGCCATAACGTCGTGGCGTACTTCCTTTTCTCTTGCAGCAGCCATTTCATAGTCGATATTATCAATGTTTGCCTCAAGCTGATCGACCTGTTCCTGAGTTACGGGAAGTCCGAGCTTCATTTCGGCACGGGCAAGTGCGACCCAGAGACGACGCCAGGTAGTGAATTTTTTGTCCGCCGAGAAAATATACTGCATTTCTTCGCTTGCATATCTTGTACAAAACGGACTTTCATAACTGTTCGTGTTGCTCATAACAGATAACTCCTTAATTTTTTATTAACATCTTATTATATCATGTTTTCACATATTATGTCAATGTTT
>JBJEQU010000137.1:0-15925 GCA_051881935.1 Porcipelethomonas sp.
CATTGTACACAAGTTCCTTTAAACCTGTCTGTGTCATGAGTACCGGTATATGCAACATAGTTGGTGCTGCTGTAGTTGTGTGGGAGATGCTCGTCCTTGCCGCCGTTTCCGAATGCAAACTGAGTCACCTTCATACCCGGATATCCCACGTCAGCCAGCATCTGACGGACGTCATCGGTAATGAAACCGAGATCCTCGGCAATGATATTGAGTTTGCCAAGTTCCATTTCTGCCGTTTTGAAAAGCTTTGCCCCCGGACCTTTTTTCCATTCTCCCTTTTCAGCAGTCTTATTGCCGTAGGGGATAGTGTAATAGCTTTCAAAACCGCGGAAATGGTCGATCCTTACAATATCGTAGATTGAAGCTGAAAATTTAAGCCGCTGTACCCACCAGCTGTAGTTGGTTTTCCTGTGGTGATCCCAGTCATACAGCGGATTTCCCCACAGCTGACCGGTTTTTGAAAAATCATCCGGAGGACAGCCGGCAACTGCCTTCGGCTTTTTATCCTTGTCAAAGCAGAACAGCTCCGGCGATGCCCACGCCTCAACGCTGTCGTAGGAGACATAGATAGGCATGTCTCCGATTATTTCAATTCCCTTGTCATTGGCATATTTTTTCAGGTTTTTCCACTGAACAAAAAATTTATACTGAATAAATCTGAAAAATTCGATATCCTTTTCGAGTTCTGCGGAGGCTTTTTTCAGAGCTTCCTTGTCACGAAAAGCGAGCTTTTTGTCCCACTCGTACCAGGCCTTTCCGCCGTTTTTAAATTTAAGTGCCATAAAGAGTGCGTAATCGTCAAGCCAGCTGCTGTTTTCTTCCACAAACTCTTTATATCTTTTGGAAATATCACGCTTGTAAGTCTTGTACGCCTGCTTTAAAACTTTAAAGCAGTTGTTATATATGAGACTGTAGTTTATACTGTGGCTGTTATCCTGCCACTTGACATCCTCGTAATCGGATTTTTTAATGAGTCCTTCACGCCTTAGAGTATCAAAGTCGATAAAGTATGGATTTCCGGCGTAGACTGAAAATGACTGATACGGAGAATCACCGTAGCTTGTGGGTGAAAGTGGAAGTATCTGCCAGCATTTCACTCCTGAAGCTGCAAGAAAATCAACAAAGTCATATGCTGCTTTTCCCATTTTTCCTATACCATACTCCGAGGGGAGACTTGAAATGTGCATAAGAATACCGCTTTTTCTCATTTTTTCACTCCATTCTGCCGCACTTTGCGGAATTGCCTGTAATTAAATTTGAAGCATATGTGTATAAATCGGCCGTCCCAATGCATAATAACCTGGAAGGAGATGACCATATGTACAGGATACGCAGGGGACTTACTGTTTTTCTGACCGGCGCTGTTGCATACAGTCTTACAGAAATAGCATTCCGGGGATTTACCCACTGGACAATGATGCTGACGGGAGGTATTATATTCGTCATCCTTTATGCGATCCATTCAAATTTGCGGGACATGCCGTTCTGGCAGAAATGCGTTCTGGGCTCGGTCATAATAACCGCCTTTGAATTTACCGTAGGCGTAATTGTAAATATAATACTTCACTGGAATGTCTGGGATTATTCAGGGGTTCCGCTGAATTTTCTCGGTCAGATATGTCTGCCCTTTACAGTGTTATGGTTTTTCCTGTGCATTCCGGCATATTTTCTCTGCTTTATGCTCAGGAAAAGGCTGTAAACGCAGCATGCAAATATAACGGACATACTGCTCAGACGGCAGTATGTCTTTTCTATTATAGCATTTTTCCTGTCGGTTTATCAAGTGATTTGGGAAATTTTTAAAAACATTGCGATTTTTGTAAAAAACTCACGATAACTATTGAAAAAAATGAAGTAATCTGATATAATAGTGAGGTATATTGATGCTGTTTCCAGGTGTATCTGACAATATTTTCCGGAAATTATGCAGCGGTTTGTCCGAATGCTGCAAAATATCCGGAAAAGTGTATTTCAGTTACGGTCCGGAAACGATAAAAAAACAGAAAAGAGGAAAATAAATGCCTGCTAATATTGTTGTCGGAACTCAGTGGGGCGATGAGGGTAAGGGCAAGATCATTGATATCCTTGCTTCACGAGCAGATGTAGTTGTTCGTTCACAGGGTGGTAACAACGCCGGTCACACAGTTGTAAACAACGGAGAAACCTATAAGCTTCACCTTATTCCGTCGGGAATTCTTTATCCGGATAAGCTCTGCCTTATCGGAGCCGGAGTTGTTCTCGACCCGAAGGATTTTACCGGGGAACTTAACTCCCTTCACGAAAGAGGAATTTCCACAGATAATCTTAAAATAGACCCGAGAGCTCATGTTGTAATGCCGTGGCATATCATTCTTGACGGACTTTCGGAAAAATTCAGAGGAAACTCTGATATCGGCACTACAAAGAGGGGTATCGGCCCTACATATATGGACAAGTACGAGCGCTGCGGCATCAGAATGTATGACCTTGTTCATCCCGAGGTATTCGCTGAAAAGGCACGTTCCACCGGAAAGCTCAAGAATAAGATCATTACAGAGGTTTACGGCGGAGAAGCCGTGGACATTGAAGCTGTAATTGCAGAGTACACCGAATACGGCAAAATATTAAAGCCTTTCGTTGACGATGTTTCTGTTCTTACCTTTGACGCTGACAAAGCCGGAAAAACGATAATGTTTGAGGGAGCACAGGCTACTCTCCTTGACATTGACTTCGGTACATATCCGTATGTAACATCCTCGCACCCTCTTTCGGCAGGCGTATGTGTGGGCACTGGTATAGGTCCCCGGATGATCACCAACATCATAGGTGTCGCAAAGGCATACACAACTAGAGTCGGAAAGGGACCTTTCCCCACAGAGCTTGACGATGAGATCGGCGACAAGATCAGGAACGTAGGCGGCGAGTTCGGTACAACCACCGGCAGACCAAGAAGAACAGGCTGGTTTGATGCAGTTATTGTAAAGCATTCTGTAAGAGTAAACGGTCTGGACGGACTTGCTATTAACAAGCTTGATACCCTTTGCGGACTGGGAACTCTTAAGATCTGCGTAGGATATAAAATGCCGGACGGCAGGGTAATAGACAATTTCCCGCCGACCCTTGAGGAACTTGAAGGCTGTCAGCCTATTTATGAAGAGGCTGAGGGCTTCACGGAGGATATTTCAAAGTGCAGAAGCTTTGAAGAGCTTCCGGCTTCATGCAGGAAATATATTGAAAGACTTGAGGAGCTTTGCGGCTGTCATATCGCAATGATAGGCGTAGGTCCCGACAGAAGTCAGATCATCGAAAGATAAATAAAAATTGATCCCCTTGTACGAAAAACAGTGTACAAGGGGATTTTGAATTAATATAAAAATAAAAAGAAAAAAATATTCTGACAGGATATTTTCCGGCAGAAGCGGTCATACTCTCTCTTTGATGGCAGCCTTTGCCTTATTTACTATGACCTTATCATTTTCATAAGTAAGAATATTTACCGCATAACCGATATCGACCCATTTGATCTCAGCAATTTCCTCCTCCTGGGGGATATAGTCAAAATTTTTCGCTTTTGCAAGGAAATAGACAACGACCTTCTGGGTATCCTTTTTAGGGGAATATGAGACAGTTTCCCGGAATGTGGGATCCAGGATAACGTCAATACCGGTTTCCTCCATTATTTCTCTCCTGGCAGTCTGAAGCTCCGTTTCACCTTCCTCAACATGACCCTTGGGGAATGACCAGTGACCGCTGTTGACATGCTTGATGAGCAGAATTTCAATATTTCCGTGTGATTTGCGATAAACTATCGCACCGCATGATTTTTCATGAAGCATTTTCATTTTCCTTTCCAAATAGTCTGTATGCAGCACACTGCCGGAAAAAGGGTGCAGGAGTGCCGCAATCTTTTATCAGTATTATTATATCATATAAATTCGGCTTTGTCCACAAGTTTTGATTAAGAACCTGTCTTCACAAGCGTATGCACACGTCTTTCCGGCAAATTTTGTCGCATACTGCGTTAAAAATATTTGCCATACGCGAGTATGCCTGCACATTTTTGCCTTGTCTGCACCAAAATTATGCTCGGAAATCCGCACACATATCTTATGAAGACAGGTTCTAATTTATATTTGACTATCTGTCGGAATTGTTATATAATAATGGTATGTCATGAAAAATATAAGTTTACAGGAGATAGACTATGGAGGAAATTCTGGATAACGAATTAATTGAAAATGGTGAATATATAACCGGAGGGACAGAGACTGCGGATCCTCATGACCCTTTTGATAATCCTACTGAGTATCATTTATACAATGATGACTATTCGGAAATCGTACCGCAGATAAAACTTAAAGGCTGCAGAATACCGCGTATTCCCTCTGAATCGGAAAAAAAGCGTATAAGATATTTTTATAATATCGGCGGCGGAGGAGTGGCATTGCATTTTGTTCTGACCTTTGTTACGGCAAATGCATTGCAGATGATCATAACACTGATAATTATGGCTCTGAACGGACTGAGCTTTTCCGAGCTTTCAGGGGCTAAGGGTCAGGAAATTTCTTCATATATAAGAAACTCGGCAATACTTCCGGGGATCACTCTTCTGAGCTACCTTTTTTCAAATCTGTTGTCTTTTTTTGTCGGGATAAAGGTGGCAGGCATTAAATTCAGTTCCCTTTTCCGTACACGGGATCTTAAGGTGCCGGACGTTATAAAATATATACTTATTGCGTTGTTTATACAGCAGGCTGTGGGGATGGCAGTAAATATCCTTGGAAATCTTGTACAGGGCGTGGATGTCGTCGGCAGCTCTCAGGATCTCATGACTTTCAGCTCCAATAAATCGATGCTGCTTTCGCTTTTGTATATGTGTGTAGTTGCACCGGTTACGGAGGAGTTTTTCTGCCGCGGTTTTGTTCTTAAAACTTTTTCAAAGGTAAGCCAGCGGTTCGGGATCTTCATGAGTGCGTTCTTCTTTGGAATAAGTCACGGCAATATCGCACAGTTCGCCCTTGCTTTTACTCTTGGAATCTTTATGGGCTATATCGATATCAGGCATAATTCGCTTCTGCCGTCTGTGCTTGTTCATTTCTCAACCAATGCATTAAGTGCCGCCTCTCTTATCATTGCACATTTTTCCGGAACCAGTTCAGCGGTATATATCGTTCTGGGATATGCTGTTATGGGGGTTGCTCTGCTGGGTCTTGTTATGCTGGTGCTGTTTTGCCGCAGCAATGTTTTTCCGAGATATGATATGCGCCAGCAGTTCAGGTGCAAGAATATAGCCGTCAGGTCTGTCGGAACGATCGCTGCCGCTGCAATATATATTATACTTTTCATAAACGGGACCTTTTCATCCTGAAAAACAGCTGCCCTGCGAAACACAGCAGTTTCGCAGGGCATTAGTTGTATCAATTTTATTTCTTTCCGGCTGCAAGCTCTCTTGCCGCTGCGGCAGCATCTCTTATATCTGCTTTTCCGTCTTTGTTTTTGTCTGCACAGAATTTTTCAAAGCCTGTAAAATTTTCGCCCCTTGCAAGCCGGGCAGCAATAAAGGCAGCATCACGGACATTCAATACGCCGTCTGTATTGGCATCTCCGGCAATTGCAGTGCGGACATTAAATGCGGCGATAATGCTCCCTGAAGTGCTCAGGATACTGACTGATCCCGTGCTGTATCCGCTTTTTTCAAAAATTTCTGCCGGGGTATCAGAAAATGCGTAGGACGCCGGTTCGCCGCTTTTGTCTGTTACTACTATACCTGTATTTTTAAAGCTTGTATCGTCGTTATAGAAATAGAGATTTCCGTTTATATAAACATTGAAGGAATTGTTGTCTGTTGATATAAATGTAAATCCGTTTTCGGCGGCATAGCTTTCAGCAGGAGAGCCGTAGAAACCATAAATCGTAAATCCGGATATTTTTTCGTTACCGTTGTATCCTAAGCCGCCGGAACCGACAGAAGCTGCAGCAGGAACGGTTATGCTTGTAAAAGATGTTCCGCTGAAAGCGCCGGTCCCGACAGACTGCGTCCCTTCCGGAAGACCTATAAGTTCAATATGTGAGCAATTTTCAAAGGCATGGGGAGCAATGGATGTCACAGTCGGTGCAAGGTAGCAGGAGACTATCCCGGAGGCAGCAGGACATTTTATGACCCTTGTCTGATTTTTGTTCATAAGAATTCCGTTGTCATCTGTGGAGAAATATTCGTTTCCCTCTGAGACTGTAATTGAGCTGAGCATATCACATCCTGTGAAGGTCGAGGAATTTATAGCACAGACCGGCTTCCCGTTTATAGTTTCCGGTATTTCCACAGCGGTAACGGAGCTGTCACAGCTTATAATAGTGATGGTTTCGTCGCTGTTTATGTTGTATGTAAAATATTTGTAGGTGTAATCCCCCACCGGACTTTCAGCCGAAACTGATGCCGGGGCAAAAATCATCATTGAAGAAATCAGCGCTGCCATAATTTTTTTACATTTCATTGTCATTTTATCCCTCTTTCGCAACTGCTTTTTTATTTCGACATTATTATAACATTGATAAATTTTTTTGTCAATATTAAATGTACCGTTTCTCATTTGACTTTATAGGCAAAATGGTTTATAATTAAGATGGGGATTTAAGCGGATTGCCGTCTGACCGATCCCCTGCATGTATAATTTCTGCTTTTTTGTCAGATAATACTGGTAATACAGACGGTTTGCAGTGGATGCAGACCGGATTTACACCAGAATATCTGAGGAGGCGGAAAAATGAATACACATGAACATGATGAAAACAACGACCAGAAGGACAGCGAGGCTGGGGAAGCCCTTGACCGTGAAGAACTTATAGAAAAAACCGGCGAGGTCATCTCACGCAATTCCAAGCATCTTATCCATTGCCTGAGTATTATAGGTCAGGTCGAGGGACACTATGTCCTCCCGTCACAGAATAAAACTACAAAATACGAGCATATTATCCCGGCTCTTGTGGCTATAGAGCAGGACAGGGATATTGAGGGACTGGTCATAATCCTGAATACAGTAGGCGGAGATGTTGAAGCAGGTCTTGCAATAGCTGAGCTTATCGCAGGCATGAAAACCCCGACTGTTTCTCTTGTGGTAGGCGGCGGACATTCCATAGGAGTCCCTCTTGCAGTCAGCGCAAAGCATTCGTTTATAGTGCCCTCCGCAACAATGACTATTCATCCGGTGAGAATGAACGGTCTTGTACTGGGAGTCCCCCAGACCCTTTCATATTTTGATAAAATGCAGGACAGGATCGTAAATTTTGTCACCTCAAACAGCGGCATATCAGAGGAAAAATTCCGCAGTCTTATGATGAAAACAGGGGAGCTTACCATGGATATGGGAACTGTTGTTGACGGCGAAACTGCTGTCGAAACAGGTCTGGTGGACAGTCTGGGAAGCCTTTCAGACGCCATAGAGTGTCTTTATTCCCTTATAGAAAACTCCGAAAGCAGATACCCGGACAGCAGCTGCGGACGGACAGGAAATAATTTCAGGGGAGCGGATGACTGATATGGTTTTGTATACTATTCTGACGGCTGAAGAGATTTTTTACGGATCCGTGCAGGAAAATACAGGTAAAAATATTACTGAGGGGGTATGTGTAACAGATCCTTTTGAATATATTAAAAATGATGAATTTTCAAAAATCTGTTCTGATATAAGAACAAGGAGGGAAAACAATGAGTATATTTCAAGCGGCAATTCAGGGGATAATCCAGGGGCTTACGGAGTTTCTTCCGGTTTCCAGTTCGGGACATCTGTCCCTTTATCAGCATTTTACGGGGAACAGCGGTGAGGGAGCCCTTCTGTTTTCGGCGGTCCTTCACCTGGGAACGCTCCTGGCGGTTTTTGTAGCGTTCAGGCATACAATCGCCGCCATGATCCTGGAGATTTTCCGTATAATAAAGAGTATTTTTACAGGTAAATTCAGTCTGAAGACACTGAATCCGGAGGGACGTGCGGTCATAATGATGATAGTATCACTTTTACTGCTTATTCCCTTCTACATATTCAAGGATTTTTTCGAGGGTACGGCTCAGGACAACGACATTATAATTGAAGGCGTATGTTTTATTTATACAGCAGCCTTGCTGTATTTATCTGACAGACGCATGCATGGCACTAAAACCTTCGGCAAAATAACCATAAAGGACGCAGTCACAGTAGGTATTTTTCAGGGGGTAGCACTCCTCCCAGGAGTTTCAAGGTCCGGATCTACTATTTCAGCTGGCCGCTTCTGCGGTTTTGAAAAGGAAACAGCCATAGAATATTCCTTTATTCTGGGCATACCGGCTATAGCCGGAGGAAGTCTGCTTGAAGCCGGAGAGGCAATAAAGAGCGGTGCATGCAGCATACAGCCGGCTGCCTTTGCGGTAGGCTTTATCACCGCTGCAATTGTGGGAATATGTGCCATCAAGGCTGTAAAGCTTCTTATGAAAACAAATAAATTCAGTATTTTTTCCATATACACGCTCATAATCGGAATCATTGCAGTTTCGGTTGGCATATATGAAAGAGTTACGGCTGTCTGACTTCAGATCAGCAGTAAAATCTTGTCAGATATATATGTCGTATTTTTCCATTGTTACCGCAGGTGACGGGTAAAATGACACTTTAAATAAAATATTGTTTCAGCCGGTCCGGAAAGGTCTGATCGGCGGAGCAATATACAGGACATGAAAGGACAACATAACGTGGCAGGAACAAAAAAAAGCGGCGGAAAGTCGGGGGGAACGAAAAAAAGCTCATCTCCTAAAAATCCAAAGCCTCAGACAGGCGGCACCAGATCTGCACCGGAAGGCAGTCCGGTCAGTCAGTTCTGGTCAGTAATTCTCTTTGCGGTCGGCATTCTTACGTTTTTACTGACCGTCATTGAGGGCAGCAGCGGCTGGAACGCTATACATCATGTATTGAGGGGACTTTTCGGAGTTTCAATATTTATGGTGCCGGTCATACTTATTTACACAGCGGTGCTTATAGGCATGGAACGGTCGCAGCATACCGTTTTCGGCAGAGCAGTATGGGGGATAGGACTTGTGCTCCTTAGCAGCTCGGTGGTACAGGTGATGTTTGCCGGCGCCCCCCAGGGTGATACATTTATACAAAAATGCAAGTATCTTTATGAGCTTGGTACGGAGCTTGAGGGGGGCGGCATGCTCAGTGCGCTGATTGCATGGCCGCTTATGAAGTTTTTCGGAGTTATAGGAGCAAGGATAATTGTATGTGTCCTCCTGTTTGTTTTCGTCATGCTTTTATCGAATCTGACATTATTCCAGCTTTTCGAACTCCTGACGAGACCCTTCAAAAAGATGTATGCCGCTATGAAAAATATACGTGAGGAGAACCGGATACTTGACGCCTATGAAGAATGGGAATATGATGAGGAGCAGGAGGCGATACAGCTTGCCAATTCTGTTCCCGAAAGTACTGATACAGTTCCCGATTATGATATAAATATGGACGTTCCGGAGGATGATACGATTATTGCTCCTCCGGATTTCGGAACTCCTGAATGGAGCGGCGGTGACGTTTCAGCAATAGATATCCCAATTGACGGTGTCATCCTGAATGAAGCTCCGGAACAGGAAGCATCTCTGGAGAAAAATACAGAAAATGTTTCCTTTGATGGCTCAGGAGAGCTTGACGCCATCGTCAGCAGGGCTGTGTCCGGCGGGGATAAGAATGTAATGCCGGAGAGTTTTGCCGAAAAAGCGGCAAGAGCCGAGGAAAATGCAGAAAAGGCGGAGATACAGGGCAATAATACCAGGGAGTATATACTTCCGTCGCCGGGATATCTTAACAAGAGTGTATCAAAGGCTAATGATCCGGCAGCGGCTGCTGAACTGAAGCAGAAAGCGGATATGCTTATTGAGACCCTTAAAAGCTTCGGGGTAAATGCAAGCATTATTGGTATTCAGAGAGGGCCGAGAGTAACAAGGTATGAAGTCAAGCCGGCGGCAGGGGTAAAGGTGTCAAAAATCACCAATCTCTCTGACGATATAGCACTTAACCTTGCGGCGGCAGGTGTGCGTATCGAAGCACCTATTCCTGGAAAGGCAGCAATAGGCATTGAGATACCGAATACCAATGAGGATATAGTGTCTCTCCGTGAAATTTTTGAAAGCAAGGAGTTCCAGACTGCCAAAAGCAAGCTCGTGTTTGCTGTGGGAAAGGATATTGCCGGAAATGTTATTATAGGCGACGTGGCAAAAATGCCTCATATGATAATTGCCGGAACCACCGGATCAGGTAAATCTGTTTGTACGAATTCAATAATAATGAGTATCCTTTTCCGTGCAACCCCCGATGAGGTAAAGCTTATTCTTATAGATCCGAAGATGGTTGAATTTACCACATACAATGGTATTCCCCATCTCCTTATTCCGGTTGTCACAGACCCCCGTCAGGCGGCAGGCGCCCTTAACTGGAGCGTTCAGGAAATGCTCAGAAGATACAAGCTGTTTTCAGACAACAGTGTGAAAGATATTTCGGGATATAACGAGCTTGCAGACAGGAAGAAAATGGACAGGCTCCCTCAGATAGTAATTGCTATTGATGAGTTTGCAGACCTTATGATGGCAGCTTCCAAGGAGGTCGAGGATGCTGTATGCCGTCTGGCGCAGATGGCAAGAGCGGCAGGAATGCACCTTATTATTGCGACCCAGCGTCCGACAACGGATGTTATCACAGGTCTTATCAAGGCGAATATTCCGAGCCGTATTGCACTTACCGTACAGTCACAGGTGGACTCAAGAACTATTCTTGATACCCAGGGGGCAGAAAAGCTTTTAGGCTATGGTGACATGCTTTATTATCCTAACGGAATGCAGAAGCCGCTGAGAGTTCAGGGCTGCTTCTGTTCCTCAAAGGAAGTCGAAACAATAGTCGATTTTATCAAGCAGGAATCAGAAACAGATTATAACGAGGAAATCGTTGAGGCTGTTGAACAGAGTATGCCGGCTGAAAAATCCTCTGATATACCCGAACCCTCCGGCAGCGGAGATGATGCGCTTATTGAAAAGGCTATCGACATAGCTGTGGATATGGGACAGGTTTCAACCTCTGCTCTCCAGAGAAAGCTCAAGCTTGGCTTTGCAAGAGCAGCGAGAATAGTGGACGAGCTGGAGGAAATGGGAGTTGTGGGACCATCGGAGGGTGCAAAGCCCAGAAAGGTTCTTATGTCAAAACAGCAGTGGGCGGAAAGACGTGCAAGAAAGAGTATGGAAGGCTGATAGGTATTTATGAATGGTTTTTTGCCTGTTTCCCGTTCTGATATGGAGGAACGAGGAATTGAACAGTTCGATTTTGTATATGTGACCGGGGATGCCTATGTGGATCATCCAAGCTTTGGTGTGGCTATTATTTCAAGACTTCTCGAAAGTCTTGGATTTACAGTAGGAATCATATCCCAGCCGGACTGGAGAAGTGACAGGGATTTTAAACGCTTCGGTCTTCCGAGACTTGCATTCCTTGTGACCTCCGGAAATATAGATTCAATGGTTGCCCATTACACTGCGGCAAAGAGAAAGCGTTCAGATGACGCCTACACTCCCGGAGGAAAGTCAGGAAGACGCCCCGACAGAGCGGTTATAGTATACTGCCGGAAAATACGTGAGATATATGGCGATGTTCCCATTGCCATCGGCGGTCTTGAAGCATCGCTGCGGCGTTTTGCTCATTATGATTACTGGGATGACGCTGTGAGACCATCGATCCTGGCTGACAGTACTGCCGACCTTCTTATGTATGGAATGGGAGAGCATCAGATAACCGAGCTTGCGGAAAGACTTGACAGCGGCGATAGCATTCATGATATTCACGATATAAGAGGGACATGCTATCTGACAGAGCCTGTAAATACCCCCTATGGGGCAGCGGAATGTCCCTCCTTTGAACAGGTAAGGGATAATAAAAGGCTTTACGCCAAGGCATGCAGGCAGCAGTATGACCAGCAGGACGAGGTATACGGCAAGACAGTTATTCAGCGGCATGGGAATATGATGCTTGTACAGAATCCTCCGGCATTAAGTCTTACCACAGAAGAGCTTGACAGGGTATATTCTCTCCCGTATATGAGGGATTATCATCCTATGTATGAGGCTGAAGGGGGAGTTCCTGGTATTGAAGAGGTGAAATTCTCTATAACCCATAACAGAGGCTGCTTCGGCTACTGCAATTTCTGTTCCATAGCTCTTCATCAGGGAAGAAGGATAACCTGCCGCAGTCAGCAGTCGCTTATAGATGAAGCAAAAAAGCTTGTTGAGATGAAGGATTTCAAGGGATATATCCATGATGTTGGCGGGCCTACCGCCAATTTCAGACATCCTTCCTGTGAAAAGCAGCTTAAAACAGGACTCTGCAAAGGCAGAAAGTGTCTTGCACCTAAGCCCTGCCCCAATCTCGACGTTGACCACAGGGAATATATTGATATTTTAAGAAAGCTCCGCAGTATAGACGGTGTAAAAAAGGTGTTTATCCGTTCGGGTATAAGATATGACTATCTTATGGAGGATGAGAGTGACGAATTTATTAAGGAGCTTATTAAAAATCACGTCAGCGGACAGTTAAAGGTCGCCCCGGAGCATTGCTCGGCGGCAGTTCTTGACAAAATGGGCAAGCCTCATATTGAGGCGTATAAGAAATTTCAGCAGAAATTTTACGCCATAACCAAGGGAATGGGAAAGGAACAGTACCTTGTGCCTTATCTTATGTCATCCCATCCCGGAAGTACCCTTAAAGAGGCAATAGACCTTGCGGTATTTTTAAAGGAAAATAAAATGCATCCGGAACAGGTGCAGGATTTTTATCCCACTCCGGGTACTATTTCAACATGTATGTTCTATACGGGTCTTGACCCTTACACAATGGAGGAGGTCTATGTCCCGAAAACTCCGGAAGAGAAGAAAATGCAGAGAACGCTTTTGCAGTACTTCAAGCCGGAAAACAAGAAAATTGTTATTGCAGCTCTTAAAAAAGCAGGGCGGCATGATCTTATCGGGTACGGCAAAAACTGCCTTGTGACCCCTGAAAGCGGTTCGGACAGCAGAAAAAATACAGACAAAAACGGACGGGGAGCAAACCGTCCGGGAGGAAAGATGAAAAATTATGGCAAAAAGAAAAAACGCTAAGTCTAAAAAGGGCTGGCTGCTGGCAGCAGCGGCGTGTATCATTGCGGCAGGAGCCTATGCCGCCGACCATTTCAGGCTTTATGAAGCCGACACATGGAAAGGTTTTTTCAGCAGCGAAAATACTGCGGCTGAGGGAGAGCTTTCAGTTCACTTTCTTGATGTGGGACAGGGAGACTGCTCCCTTATCGTTTCCGGTGACAGGGCTATTCTTATAGACACCGGGGAAAAGGAAAACGGCGAAATGATATGCGAGTATCTTGAGGAGCATAATATTCCCGATATCGACTGCCTTCTACTTACTCATCCCCATTCAGACCATATGGGCGCTGCATCCTATGTTATTGACAACATGGATGTGGGACAGATCATTATACCAAAGGTTGACGATGACCTTACCCCTACCACAAAATTTTATGAGAACTTTTTGGAAAGCGTTGAGGAAAAGAATCTTAAAATTACTGCTGCAAAGCCGGGTCTTACTGTTGATGCCGGAGACGGAGAGCTTGAGATCATTTCTCCTGTAAAGGATTACAGTGACCTTAACAACTATTCCGCAGCAGCCATACTGACTCACGGAAATGACAGTTTTCTGTTTACCGGGGACATTGAGAAAAAAGCGGAAAAGGATATTCTGGAAGAAGGATATTTAAAGGATATTGACGTGCTTAAAGTGCCTCATCACGGAAGCAGTACGTCCAGTCACCGGGATTTCCTTGACACAGTTCTGCCGGACTATGCAGTCATAATGTGTGACGGCAAGTCCTATAATCATCCTCACGAGGAAACTATTGAAAGAATTTTTGAATATACCGACAAGGTTTACAGAACGGATCTGGACGGTACTATTGTTTTTGAGTCAAGCGGTGACGGACTTTCGGTCACAACAGAAAAGTAAGGTGATTTTATGCTGATACTGGAGAGATTTGAAGGCAATACCGCTGTTATAGAGAACGGCGGAGAACATATAGAAACTGACAGAAAAAATATCCCCCGGAATGCTAAGGAGGGGGACGTACTTGTCATGACAGACGGCGTTTACGAAATTGACAGAAAGCAGACTGAAGAAAGGCGCAGCAGAATACTGAAGCTTCAGAACAGTCTCTGGGAATAAAGCTATGGATGCAGATGTAATTATAGTCGGCGGCGGTGCGGCAGGAGCTATGGCAGGGGTCTTCTGCGGAGAATGGGGAAAGAAAACCATTATTTTCGAGCCGAACGGAAAAATAGGAAAAAAACTTGCAATTACCGGCAAGGGCAGATGCAATGTGACAAATAACTGCTCAGATGAGGAGCTTATGAGGAATATTCCGGTAAATCCGAGGTTTATGTACAGTGCCTTTTCGCAGTTTTCGGCCGGTGATGTTATGGATTTTTTTGAGCAGTCGGGGGTGCCTCTTAAAACCGAAAGGGGGAACAGGGTTTTTCCTGAAAGTGACAGGGCGGCGGATATTGTGTCGGCTCTTGAAAAAAGACTGAAAAAAGCAGGCGTTAAAATCATAAAGGAACGTGTGGAAAGGATAATTACTGAGGATGGTGTGTGTACCGGGGTGGAAGCAGGGGGAAAAAGGTACTTTGCCGGGTCGGTACTCATCGCCGCAGGGGGGAAGTCATATCCTGCTACCGGCTCTACCGGTGACGGATATACCCTTGCAAAGCAGGCAGGACATACTGTCACAAAGCTTGCACCCTCACTTGTGCCGCTGGTGTGCAGTGAAAAATACTGCGCTGATATGATGGGACTTTCCCTGAGAAATGTGACACTTTCTCTCTTTGACAGGGACAGGAAGATCTACAGTGAGCTTGGAGAAATGCTGTTTACCCATTTCGGAGTTTCCGGACCTCTCGTTCTCAGTGCAAGCTCCCATATCCGTGAAATGGAAAGGGACAGGTATAAGCTCCTTATAGATTTAAAGCCTGGACTTACCGAGCAGCAGCTTGACGCAAGAATACTTCGTGATTTCAGTGAAAATATAAACCGTATTTTCGGCAATTCGCTGTCGAAGCTGCTTCCGGCAAAGCTTGTTCCTGCAGCAGTAAGGCTCTCGGGAATCGAGGGGGAAAGGAAGGTAAATCAGATAACCCGTCAGGAAAGACAGCGGTTTGTAAAACTTCTCAAAAATTTTCCTCTCACCGTAAAGGATTTCCGTCCCATTGAGGAGGCAATTATAACCAGCGGCGGAATAAGTGTAAAGGAGATCAACCCGAGAACTATGGAATCAAAGCTTGTCCGGGGACTTTTCTTTGCCGGAGAGGTTATTGATGTTGACGCATATACAGGGGGATTTAATTTACAGATCGCCTTTTCCACCGCATATTGTGCGGCGTTAAATATGTAATAAAAGGAGAAAAAATTATGATCAATATTGCAGTAGATGGTCCTGCCGGAGCAGGAAAAAGTTCCATCGCAAAAGCGGTTGCGGCTGAGATAGGATTTATTTATGTTGATACAGGGGCGCTTTACCGTTCCATAGCTCTTTTTGCCCTTGAAAACGGTCTTGAGGATCAGGAGCTTGTAAATGCCCTTGACAGGGTCGATGTAAAGCTTGAATATTCGGGGGGAGTCCAGCATGTAATTTTAAACGGAAGAGATGTTTCTGACAGCATCCGCACTCCGGAGGTCTCAATGAATGCTTCAAAGGTTTCGGCAATTCCGGAGGTAAGAGAATTTCTTTTTGGACTTCAGAAAAAAATTGCCGCTGAAAATAATATAATCATGGACGGCAGGGATATCGGTACTGTTGTATTGCCCGACGCAGATCTGAAGGTGTTCCTGACAGCTTCCGCTGAGGAAAGAGC
>JBJEQU010000138.1:0-15907 GCA_051881935.1 Porcipelethomonas sp.
TGAGGAGATATAAGGTCATTATCGATAAGCTCTTCAAGGGTCTCAAGCTGTCCGAATACGGGTATTCCGGTTCTGGCTGTGAGTATTTTGAGTCCCTTTACATGGTCGGAATGGCTGTGTGTTATAAAAACTCCCCTTATAGCTGACAGGGAAAGACCGCTTCTTGAAAACGCTTCTGAAAGTCTCTTGAATGAAGCTCCTGCGTCAATTAAAATTCCGCCCCTCAGATCCCCGATAAAGGTGGAATTTGCTTTGCTTGAACTGAAAAGAGGATAAATTCTTGCCATTATTTTTCACCTTATGTATAAATATATATGAATCAATAAAAATAAGGCGGAAAGCTCCGCCTTATTCTCTTCGCACAAAAGTTTCCGGAATACTATATTACCTGTTTTACCGATCCTCCGGGAAAATGTTTTTTCACTATATCTGCTCCAAGAGCCTGAAGCTTTTTGTCAAGGTTATCATATCCGCGTTCAATATGATGGATATCCTCGACTTCCGTAACTCCGGAAGCCGCAAGTCCTGCAATAATAAGCGCTGCGCCGGCTCTCAGGTCGCATGCCTTGACAGGCGCCCCCTGAAGACATCCGGTTCCCTCAATAACGGCAACCTTTCCGTCAACCGAAATATCAGCACCCATTCTCCGCAGCTCATCTACGTAACGGAAACGCTGTTCCCAAACACCTTCTGTAATAATACTTGTTCCCTCGGCAAGAGTAAGAAGAGTTGCCATCTGCGGCTGCATATCTGTTGGGAATCCGGGATGAGGCATTGTCTTGATGTTTGTCTTGACAAGAGGACCATCCACCCATACTCTTACGCTGTCGTCAAACTCTTCAATATTTACACCGATCTTTTCAAGCTTGTTTGTTATAGATTCAAGATGCTTCGGAATAACATTTTTTATAAGGACATCACCGCCGGTGGCAGCTGCTGCTACCATAAAGGTTCCGGCTTCGATCTGATCCGGAATAACTGAATAAGTAGTACCCCGCAGGTATTTTACTCCCCTGATCTTAATAACATCCGTACCGGCGCCCATTATATCTGCACCCATAGAGTTAAGGAAGTTTGCAAGGTCAACTATATGAGGCTCTTTTGCCGCATTTTCAATAATGCTCAGTCCCTCTGCCTTTACAGCAGCAAGCATAGCATTCATTGTTGCACCTACCGATACAACATCAAGGTATATCTGGCTTCCTTTAAGATGATCTGCGGAAACATCTATCATTCCGTGATCGAGATTGCATCTGGCTCCCAGCGCAGAAAATGCCTTGAGATGCTGGTCAATAGGTCTGTCTCCGAGGGGACAGCCTCCGGGCATTGAAACTCTCGCCCTGTGGAACTTTCCCAGAAGAGCTCCCAGAAAATAATAGGATGCTCTCATCTGTCTTGCGCTCTCATAGGGAACGCAGTAATTATTAATGCCGCTTGCGTCAATTCTGAATGTATCCCTGCTGAGCGTCTGGACCGTAGCTCCCATTTCATGCAGTATTCTCATGCTTATAGAAACATCGCTTATATCAGGGACATTTTCAAGTATACAAGGTTCATCGGACAGTATAACAGCCGGAATAATGCCAACGGCAGCATTTTTTGCTCCGCTTATTTCGACCTCGCCATGCAGACAGCGACCGCCCTTTACAACAAATTTTTCCAAAATCTTCTCTCCCAGGCAAGATATTATAAAATATCCTTTTTCTTTTTCTTCACTCGATTAATATTATTTACCCGTTTCGGAAAATTATCCTTTTTTATCTCTTATAGAAAGGGTATTCATGCAGACGAATTTCCCTTTTTTCCGTCACGGAAGAATATCTGTGCACATTCTTTTTATTTGCATTTTTTATTTAGTAATCGCTCAGATGGAATTTGACATCTCCGCCGTCATATTCCTCTACGGAAATTTTTTCAATAACAACATCCTCAACAGGCTTGTCGTTTGCATCCGTTTCAACATTCTGAAGCTCGAAAACTATATCGAGTCCGTCATAAACCTGACCGAAGACAGTGTAGCCGCCGTCAAGCCATGGTGTTCCGCCGTCATTTTTGTATATTTCCTGTGCTTCAGCCGGGATCGTAATACCGTTCTGTTCATAGTAGCTTACATCATCATCAGAAAGCTTTGTACCTGTTACAATATAAAACTGGCTTCCGTTTGTAGCTGTGCTTCCGCTGTTTGCGTAGGCAACAGCACCGGCTGCATGGATAAGATTGTCGGATGTACCGCCGTCAAATTTTTCTCCCCAGATGGATTCGCCCCCAGTACCATTACCGAGAGGATCTCCGCCCTGGATCATAAAATCGCTGATGATCCTGTGGAAAATAAGACCGTCGTAGTAATTGTCTTCGGCAAGACCCTTGATGTTTTCAACACCCTTTTCGGCTTCATCAGGGAAAAGCTTTATCTTGATGTCACCATAATCCTTTACAGTCAGTACAAGGACTTCTTCTCCCTTTTCCGGGGCGGTAAAGTTCACAATACCGCTTTTGGATTCACTGCTGCTTTTTGATTCCTCTCCGCAGCCTGTTGCAAGTGCTGTACAGAATACACAGCACACTGCAGCTGCAACAGCTTTTTTGAAATTTATCATAATTTAACACCTCTGGTATTTTTCATGTTTAACTTTACCATTATACCCCTTTGAAATGTTTTTGTAAAGCATTCCGGACACAAAAAACATTCAATTAGTAGATAATAAACTAATTATCATGTCAGATCTTCGCAAAGACTTGTCAATTTGTATAGAACATGCGTTCGATTATTGTGCTTATTATTCAGATGCAGACTGTTCTCCGGTGACCGACTCAGTACTTTCAGTACTGCTCTGTTCTTCATTTTCAGCTGCAGCGATATTTTCCGGAGTCTCCTTATCAGAATCGTATGTTCCGATCTCTATCGTCTTTATCATTACATCCTCAACCGGGACTTTAAGTCCTCCGTCATTGGTCTCCGTCTCAAGAGAGGTAAGCTTTTCTATGACGTCAAAACCCTGGTAGGTCTGACCGAAAACGGTTATTTTCTGGGACAGTGCAGGTATTCCCCCAAGCTTTATAAATTCATTTGCAAGGGTCTGGTTTTCATCGGATTCAAGAAGCGATTTTTTGAAGTCCTCAGTAAAATCACTGCTGTTGAGTACGGCAAACCTGCTTCCGTTTAATACCTTTACATCTCCTGTAAGCTTTTTCCAGAATCCCCCGTCCTCTCCGGTAGAGAGACTGCAAAGTGCGCCCTTGAAGGGCCAGAGATTCTGGTGAATTTCCTGCTCCCATTCCTCTGTACCCTCTGGTTTATTCTGATCCAGGTCGCCGTTTTTCAAAGGACTTCCGGCACTGAAATAAACCCCAGGCTCAGAATTGAATATATAGGTATTGTCATAATATCCGCTTTCTGCAAGCTGTGTAAATTTTTCAACAGTTTCAGGGGCATATTCAGGATAGAGAACGCATTTTATATCCCCCTCAGTCGTTCTGATCGTTGCAGTAGGAGCACCGTCCTCCGGCTCTTCCGTCTGAACAAGCTCGAGTGTATCCATATCAATATAGCTTCCGGAGTCACTTGCCATAAACTGCATACAGGAAACCCCTGCAAAGCTGACAGCGGCACAGGCAAGGAGACCGGTCATAATATATCTGACTTTAATGTTCATCTTTTATCCCTCAGTTTTAGTTATTTCCGTACCCTGTCTTGTTTCCTTGACAGCATATCCAAGAGCTGCTATTTTATCCCTTATTTCGTCTGCAAGAGCAAAATTCTTAGCCTTTCTTGCAGCTTTCCTCTCTTCAACAAGTTCAAGAACCTCTGCCGGAATCTCTTCCGCCTTCTTTCTGTTATAGAGAATGCCGAGAACGCCGGTAAGCTTATCAAATATCTCTGCACCCTTTTCCAGCTGCTGCTTTGATGTATTGCTGTCAGCGATCATAATATTAAGATCACGCACCAGCTCGAATACGGCAGTAAGACCGTCAGCTGTGTTAAGATCGTCGTCCATAGCAGTTGTGAACTGTTCCATTCTCCGGCTGAATATCTCCTCTGCTGAAGCTGTGACCTCCCCGTCCTTTGCAGAAGCTATTGCCTTGTCAAGGCTTTCACGGCAGTTATAAAGTCTTTCAAGGGACGCCTTGCAGGATTCAAGAAGCTCCGCTGTATAATTCATAGGCATTCTGTAATGAGCCTGTATCATAAGATATCTTATAGTTTCATATCCGTATTTTTCCGCTGCATCACGGGTCAGGAAGAAGTTTCCTGCCGACTTGGACATTTTTTTGTTGTCTATGTTAATATGTCCGTTATGCATCCAGTAATTTGCAAAGGTCTTTCCGGTAGCCGCTTCCGACTGAGCGATCTCATTTTCATGATGGGGGAAAACAAGATCCTTGCCGCCGCAGTGAATATCAATAGTATCGCCAATGCAGTCCTTAGCCATTGCAGAGCATTCGATGTGCCAGCCCGGTCTGCCTTTTCCCCATGGTGAATCCCAGTGCTGTTCGTCCTCCCCGGCAGATTTCCACAGTGCAAAGTCAAGAGGATCCTCCTTGATGTCATTTACCTCAACTCTTGCACCGGCAATAAGGTCGTCTATCGACTGCTTTGAAAGCTTTCCGTAGCCTTCAAATTTTCTGGTGCGGTAGTATACATCACCATTGGATTCATAGGCATATCCCTTTTCCACAAGGGTCTTTATCATGTCAATAATTTTATCCATGTAAAGGGAAACCTTTGGATGAATATCCGCTGGTCTTACGTTAAGTCCCTTTGCGTCTGTTTCATATTCCCTGATATATTTAAGTGCAATTTCCTCAGGGGTTGAATTTTCAATTCCCGCCTGCTTGATAATTTTGTCATTTACATCAGTATAATTCTGTATGAATTTTACATCGTACCCCTTGAATTCAAGATATCTTCTGAAAACGTCAAAAACGCATATAGGTCTTGCGTTTCCTATATGAATATAATTATAGACGGTAGGGCCGCATACATAAATACCGGCTTTCCCCTCGTTTATCGGCTTGAATTCTTCCTTTTGTCCGGACAAAGTATTGTAAATTTTCATAGTGATCTCCATTCTGATTCAAGACAGCACCGTGCAGCTGACGCTTTCCGGCTCTGCACAAATATGTTATTCTGTGCATTTCTGCACGATGCCGCCCTAATATTATTTTTACTCGTCATTATTGCTGATAGTCTTATTTATCACCACTGATATAACAATTCCCGCTGCCGTTTCGAGCATACGCTGAAGAGCGAAAAGATAATGATTTTCACCCTCAAAATGCGAAAGAACAACACTGAGAAAAACGACACAGGTAATATACGAGCTTGCTTCCTGACCAAGCAGAACATTTGTGTATATCAGCGGTGCGATGCATAGTGATATCACCGCATAGTACAGGACAGAAAACGGTTCAAGCGGCGTAAAATCAATAAGCAGAAGTATCAGCACTGCTCCGGCGCCGCCGATAAGGGTTCCCACAAGCCTTACTGCTCCCTTTTTTATGCTCTGGCTTGTGTTAGACTGCATACACAGTATAGCAGCGATCATACTGTAAAAGGGATGGATATCAAAGATCATCCCCAGAACTGCACACGCTGATACTGCAATAACCGTTTTCCAGATCCTCATTCCTATATGAATTTCAGGGAGATGATTTTTCAGCATCTTTTTTCATTCTCCCTATTTCTTTTTTTAGTCTATCTATCTCATGGTGAATTGAACACATTTCCTGTGAAACAGGGTCGGGAATGTGTATCTGGTCAAGATCCCTTACGACCCTTGCTCCATTGTTTCTGACGATCCTTGCCGGAACGCCTGCCGCCGTACAGTTATCGGGGATAGCTTCAAGAACAACAGCATTAGCAGCAATTTTTACGTTGTTGCCTATCTTGAAGGGGCCAAGAACCTTTGCCCCTGCCCCGACCATTACATTGTCGCCGAGGGTCGGATGACGCTTGCCCTTTTCCTTGCCTGTTCCGCCGAGAGTGACACCCTGGTAAATAAGGCAGTTATCCCCGATCTCGGCAGTCTCGCCGATGACCACTCCCATTCCGTGGTCAATAAAAAGTCCCTTGCCGATAGTCGCTCCGGGATGGATCTCGATTCCGGTGCGGAATCTTGCAAACTGGGAAATGATTCTTGCTATTGTAAACATTTTGTGCTTGTAAAACCAATGGGCATGCCGGTAGCTGTGAACAGCATGAAGTCCCGAATAGGTAAGCCATATCTCAAAAGAGCTTCTTGCGGCAGGATCCCGTTCCTTTACAAGCGCTATATCCTCTCTTAGCCGTCTGAACAAATTCTTCCCTCCTGAATAATCAAAAAGCCTCCCGAAAGGGTCATCTTTCGGGAGGCGGAATTTCCGCGGTTCCACTCCGTTTTGTTTCTTTAAGAAACCTTTAACGCAGGTTATACGCAGAGCGATACTTGTTATCCGTTCCCGCTCCGGACTGACAGCCGCACTTCACCTGATCCGCACCTGTTCCGCTCCCACCAGATACGGAACTCTCTGCACTGTGCTGCAAAAAAGCTACTCTGACTGCTACGTCTTTAAATCTGATATGCAGGCATATCCTGCATGACATGCCGCCTGCGGCACACCATCATAATATATTATACCCGTATTTACGCAATTTGTCAACACAAAATGTTGACAAATTTGCTTGCCGGGGTTATAATGTGGTTAGGCAGCACCGCAATAAGCGGCAGATCACCTGCCGTCTGAAGAGGAGAAATAATTTGGATATAAATAAAATCAAAGAGGTCATATCTGCAGCTTTCAGGCAGAGCAGGTATGTTAAAACGCTCAGTCGTCCTGTTGAAAAATCCAGCGTTCTGGTGTGCGGCGAATGTGCAGGGATATCGATTCCCTCAGCCCGATACAAGGAAAGCTTTAAAAATTATTCGTGCAGCGAATTTATCCTGACCGACGACGTCCTTCCGGACTATTTTATAAAGAAGCCGGAACAGACGGTCATTTCTTTCGGAAAGTATGCCCACAACTGCAATTTTGACAAGGCAAGGCATTCATATCTTTGCTCCGACTATATAGTCTGCGAAAATGCAGCTGAATTTGCGGAAACCTTTCAGCTTTACGGAATATACAGAGGTACTCTGCTTGAGGACAGGAATGCTGTCTTTGCTGTGATCAACGGTCTTGAAACTGAGGGAAAAAAAGTATCTGACGATGAAAAGAAAACTGTTATATATTCAGGTTCCCTGTCACGGAACGGTCTTACAACATCCCTTCTGAATCTGCTTTCAGAGCTTGATGATGATGAGCTTAAAAAGTGCATTATCACCTTCCGCAGGGATTCCATTACTGAAAACTCCATTGACCCGGAAAAGATGCGTCCCCTTATTGATATTCTTCCCATGCAGGGCGGAACACAGTACACATTAAGCGAGCTTATCAGCTATGTACTCTATTTCAAGAAAAATTTTGACAACAGATTTATAAGAAAGCGTATAGACCGGCTTTACAAAAGAGAGTGGGAACGGATATTCGGCTGTATAAATACCGGATGTGCCGTACATTTTACCGGCTATGAATACGGAATGATAAATCTTTTCCGCTGCTTTGAGGGAAAAAACGTAATATACGTTCACAACAATATGCCCGGGGAAATAAAGACCCGTCACAATCAGCATCTGCTCACTCTGCGCCGAGCATATCAGGAGTTTTCGGCTGTTGCCCTTGTGACGGAGGATATACGCCGTGCTACTATGGAAATAAGCAAGACCCAGGGGGAGAACTTTGTAGTCGTCCCCAACTGCCACGACTACAGAAGCGTTATTGCAAAGGCTCAGTACCCGATAGAATTTGAACCGGATACCCAGAGCAATGTAACCGCCGAAGAGCTTGAAAAGGCACTTTCTCCGGACAAGATGAAGTTTATTACGATCGGCAGGTTTTCCCCGGAAAAGGCTCACATGCGCCTTATGAAATCCTTTGAACGTTTCTGTGACACATATCCTCAGAGCGTCCTTGTGATAATCGGCGGAAGAGGAGAGCTTTATGAGGAAACTCTCGAATATGCCCGGAAAAGCAGGGCAGAGATAATCGTTATCAAATCAATGCAGAACCCTATGCCGGTACTGAAAAGATGCGACCTGTTCATGCTGCCGTCAAGGTATGAAGGACTCGGGCTGGTGCTCCTTGAAGCAGACACCCTTGGTCTTCCGGTATTCGCCACTGATGTGGCTGGTCCGAGAGGGTTTATGCGTTCAAACGGCGGACTGCTGGTTCCGGACACAAGTGAGGGCATTCTTGACGGCATGCTGCTGTTTGCATCAGGAAACATCTCGCCGATGAATGTGGATTATGAAGTGTACAATAAAAAGGCTGCCGATAAATTCAGGGAAGTTACCGGCGTCAGAATATAACCGCTCAGACCGTAGTCGCTTTATAGACTCCGGTCTGTTTTTATGCCCTGCAAAGGAAAAAATTTAATTTATATTTATAAAATCTATAAAATCTATTGTAAAAATACAAGAAATATAGTATAATAAAGTGTATCTATCAATTGCTCTAATTTACGCCGCATTGCCGGGGTTATTACAGCAAAAAACAACAAGGAGGATTAAAATGGCAGGTTTATCTACAGCCAAGGGTAAGCTTAACGGTCCGCGGATAAATTTTTCATTCAAAAATTTACCGGCATTTCTCGGGCAGTGGCTTATCCGAAATAAGTTTTATTTTCTGGCATTTGCTATACCTGTAGTTATCATGTATTTAGCTTATGCCCTGTTTAAGGTTTGTCCCTTTGGTGACAATTCCGTACTCGTTCTTGACCTTAATGGTCAGTATGTCTATTATTTTGAGGCCATACGTGACGCTTTCTGGGGTGATGAAAGTATCCTTTATAACTGGTCAAGAAACCTCTCCGGAGGGTACGCCGGCGTAATCGGTTATTATCTTGCAAGCCCCTTTACGCTGATACCGGTACTCCTTCCGAGAACAATGCTTCTCGGAAGCCTTCAGATCATGATACTTACAAAGGTCGGACTTGCTTCCGTTAGCTTCAGCTATCTTCTCCAGAAATCAAAGGGACTGGCTCCGCTCCAGGCAACAGTGTTCTCAACCCTTTATGCTCTCTGTGCATACGGAGTTATTCAGGCAATGAACCCCATGTGGCTCGACGGCGTTTATCTGCTGCCGCTGATAATTCTCGGTCTTGAATACCTGATTGACGACGGAAGAAAGCTTAATTTTATTATCCCTCTCGCACTGGTATTTATTTTTAATTTTTATATCGGCTACATTGTGGGAATCTTCACATTCCTTTACTTCCTGTTCTACCTGTTCTCAGGCAGAAACGAAAACGGAAAGAAGCTTAAAGGTTACGATTATGTCACTATTTTCGGAAGATTTGCCGGAAGCGTTGTTGTATCACTGCTCTGTTCGGCATTTATGATACTTTCCGTTTACAAAGCGCTCCAGCTCGGTAAGTTCGACTTTACTGAACCGGACTTCTCATTCGCAACACAGTTCAGTCCGCTGGACTTCTTCCCGCAGCTCCTGCCTGCACAGTATGACACTGTTAACGTAGACGGTCTGCCGGAGATCTACTGCGGCATGCTGACCGTGTTCCTTATCCCGCTCTTCTATCTCAACGGAAAAATTTCAGTGAAGAAAAAGATCGGATATACCGCCCTTTTAGCTGTGCTGTTTACATGCATGTACATCCGTCCTATCGATATGGTATGGCACGGTTTCCAGATGCCTAACTGGCTCCCGTTCCGTTACTCATTTACATTCTCATTCGTCCTGCTGCTTATGGGTGCCTCCTCGTTTTCAAAGCTTGAAGGGATCAAGCCTTCTACGATCGGCGGCTCGGCATTCTGCGTTGCAGCTTTCCTTGCAATTGCCGTTTCGAGGAAAGCAGAATACCTCACCACGACAGAAATTATTTTTGCAGGTCTTTTTGCAGCAGTCTACTGTGTTGTGATCCTTATCTGCCGCAACAAGAAAAAAATGCTTTCAATTACTGCACCGATCATACTTCTTGCAGTGTCCTCCGGCGAGCTTTTATATAATACATACAATACATTTAATGATGAGGATAAAAGTCTTATTTATTCCAAATCCAGTCCGTGGTACAACTTTATTGACAACGGCAGAAATGTTGTAGATCAGCTGGAAAAATACAATGCTGAAAACGGCAACGAAAATGACGGATTCTACAGGGCAGAAAAGACCTTCCACAGAACCGTAAATGACAACTCCGCTCTTGGTCTCAGGGGAATAAGCCACTCAAGCTCTGTCATGAACGCCAAGATCCTCAAGTTCCTTGAAGCACTCGGCTACTCGGCAAGTACATTCTATACAAGGTACGACGGCAATACACCTATTACCGATTCAATTCTTGGAATCAAATATTCTATGGACAAGATAATTGTCGGGGATGAGAATGCAAAGCGAATGACAAATGAAACTTATAACCCGATCTTCAGTTATGAATACAAAAACGAAGATGACAAGGACGCAAGAATTGATGTTTACCAGAACCCCAATGCACTCTCCCTCGGCTATATGGCAGACTCAAATATCAGCCGTATCGCTGCCCTCGGAAACGACGATGTATTCAACAGCCAGAATATCCTTATGAGTACTATTGTCGGAAAAACTGTAATTGAAGACAATCAGTTCTCGGATTATGAAAAGTATTTCAAGAAAATGGATGTGAATCCTGATGAATTCATACTGAATAATGTCGAAATGGATATGACAACATACGGCACACACAGACATTACCGTGTTTCACAGGAAGGCGACCCGGTAGTAAATATGCACATTACTGCCGAGGATTCAAATACAATTTACATGTTCTTCCAGACTGAGATCCAGAAAAAAGTAAATCTCTGGCTGAGTACTGAAAAGGATGAAAACGGCAACTATACAAATCATAAATTCGTGGGTTCCTATTTTGAGGATCATGACTATCACTCTGTAAATCTTGGTCAGTTTGAACCGGGACAGGAATTTGAGCTTCGTATGACCGTTGCACATAAGGATAAGGAAACTTATGTAAACAACTTCCTCTTCTACTCCTTCGACGAAGAACTTTTCCAGGAGGACATAGACAAGATCAAGCAGCAGCAGTGGAATATTACAGAATTTGACGGCAACCATATTGAGGGTACTATTACCGCAAATGAAGGACAGTTCATGCTCACATCAATCCCGTACGAAGACGGCTGGAAAATCAAGGTTGACGGCGAAACACTGGATTTCTGTGACAAGGACACAACCGACTTTGCCAACACTGAACAGTGCTACACTATGTTCGTCAACGCACTTCTTGGTCTGAAGCTTACTCCGGGTACTCACACTATTGAAATGACATACACTCCGCCAGGACTTATACCGGGACTTGGCGCACTTGTTATCGGTATTGTATGCATAGTATTTATCTACAGATACGACAAAAAGAATAATAAAATTCTGATTGCAAGATACCGTGCAAAAAAAGCACCGGCATCAGGCGGTAACGCACCGGAGGAAAAATCAGAAACAGCTGCTGATGCAAATGCAGATATAACAGGCAGCAAAAAATTCAGAAAGAAAAAGCGAAAATAACCATTAGTTAATATGGGACGGCATCAAAGCCGTCCCATCAGACTGTAGAAAAACTTATTTTGGGTGCTGATCAGGGGCAGCCCTCTCTTACAGGGCATGCCCCTCTTCCAAAACAGTCCACTGGACTGTTTTGGAATTCACCCTATGCGGAGCGCCTCCCAGGCAAAGAATTTCGCCCTCTGCGGAGGGCGACAGGGGCTTTGCCCCTTGACCCCACAAGCTTTTGTAAAAGCTTGACCAAAACTTTCAGGTTGCTATCCGCATACTTATAATGACTTTTTCGACAAGCTGATGGGACAGCATCAAAGCCGTCCCATATTAATACTAATCCTCAAAACTGTAATATATATTACAGTTTTGAGGGCGGCTGCCTGCGGCATCCTCTGATCTGACCGCTTTGCGGTCAAATCCCGTTTCATGCAATCCCTTACGCCGACTTTGTCGGCTAACCCCCGGCAGACTTTAGTCTGCCGGGGTTAAAGGGATCAGTATAAAAACAAGCCCTGTGAACAAGCAAACTGTCACAGGGCACAATAGCTTAGCTTTCCAGTTAAACCCTGTTTTTTAACATTATCTATCTCGTACAGAATTTAACCCGATTTTATCTTACTCTTTGAAACTGATATAAAGGTTAAGCGCAATCGTAACAACGAAGAAGAGGATAAGAAGCACTCTTGTAATTTTCCTGAAAATTGCTTCCTTTGTTCTTCCCTCATTCTGTTCATAAAACGAGTCGTTTGCACCGCCTGTTATTGCAGATGTCATGTTCTGCTGCTGCTTCGAGTCCTGTAAAAGACAAAGGATAACAGCAAGCACACAAGTAAGTATCAGCAAAACGCCGCCGACAATTTCAAGTATACTCATTTCTTTTCTTCCTCCATAATTTTTGAAATATCATACTACTTAATATTAGTATACCACATAAATTGAAAAATTGCAATATCTTTTTAAAAAAATATGTATTTAATTATTTTACAGTAATAATATCTGCCGATCTGACAGGTATAACCTTTTTAAGATCGTCCAATGTCATTTCCACCTGACAACCTATTTTTCCGCCGCTGAAATAAATTCTTCCTGTATTCTCAGCATTGCTGTGTATAAATGTAGGGAACAGCTTTTTCATGCCTATAGGCGAACATCCCCCATGAATATATCCGGTAAGGGGAAGAAGCTCCTTCGATTTTATCATTTCTATTGATTTTTCACCGGCAGCCCTAGCCGCTTTTTTAAGATCCAGTTCTTCACATACCGGAACCATAAAAACGTAATTTTTCTTTGATTTTCCTGTGGTAACAAGAGTCTTGTAAACCTGTCCGGGGTCCTGACCGAGAACAGCCGCAACCTCCTGACCGCTGACAGCTCCGCTGTCACCATAAAAATGGGCAGTGTATGGAAGTTTCTTCTGGTCGAGTATTCTCATTACATTTGTTTTTTCCATATTAATCTCCATTCTGCCGCTAAAAGCGTCAGAATAAATAGAATGAAAATCTCCCAAGCGGCATAATGGAGATTTCCGGCATGTTCTGCGGTTGCCGCATAAGCGGCGTGCAGAACGCCTATTTGAATCTGATCAGCGTATTTTTTCACGCTATTTATACCTCTGCAGCTTCATAGCTCCGGCAGACCATTAGTTTGCCGGAATTGATAAATTTTTAAAATATCATCCTGTACAACAGTCAGTATACAATTTATTCATCACTTAAATTTATCGACCTCGATTTTTTCTGAATCGATATTTCTTATTGCAATAACTGCACCCTTTATCAAATAAGCTTTCGGATCTCCAAAAGGACTTGTGCCAACACACTCGATAACGGTGCCGTCGATAACGCCTATATCCCGAAGCCGCCTGCGGAGTGTCCCTTTGCTGCCAAGCCGCAGGACAACTCCCCTCTCTCCTGCTTCTAATTTATCCAGTGTAACTATTTTATGTGACATATCACCGCTCCGCTCTATATTGCTTACATACTGAACCGGAAAAAGTCTGGTTACTATACATATTATTCATAAAATCAGAAGTGGTGATAATGTTTTATACTAATCCCTTTAACTCTCATACTAATCCTCAAAACTGTAATATATATTACAGTTTTGAGGGCGGCTGCCTGCGGCATCCTCTGATTTGACCGCTTTGCGGTCAAATCCCGTCTCATGCAATCCCTTACGCCGACTTTGTCGGCTAAACTCCGGTAGACCTTAATCTACCGGAGTTAAAGGGATTAGTATCAGTAGGAAACAGGCATAAAAGCAATAATATACCTGCCCCATATATACTATGCACATTAAAACCCCTGCCTTCCGGCAGGGGAATATGATCATTTTCTTCTTGAACCGTTTTTGCGTTCGGTATTTCGTTTAAGTGCGCAGATTTTCTCTTCGCTGTTCTGCTTAAACCTTGTAAGCATTTCCTCAAAACCAAGCTCACTTACCGGAGGTTTTTTCTTCGGCTCCCAGACATTAGGCTTGCGCTCCTGCCGCTTTGCCGGCTTCAGCGGAGTCTGATTAGCTTCGACTGCTTTTTTTATGGAGAGTCCGATTTTCCCGTCCTCCCCTATGCTGAGAACCTTAACCCTGACCTGTTGATTCTCGCTGAGATAATCCTTTACATCTTTAACAAATGAATTCGCAATTTCAGATATATGTACCATACCGGTACCTGCACCTTCAATCTCCACAAAAGCGCCATACTGTGCGATTCCTTTAACCTTTCCGTCGTAAATTTTACCTACTTCAAGCTGCATAAAAAATTTCGTCCCCCTGTTTATTAATTTCTCGATGTATCATAATAGCGCCGTTCATTCGGATAAGCATAATTCATTTCCTCAATTGCAAGCTTTTCCATATAGGCGTTCATGTCATCGTCTTCAAGGATACGCTGCAGTTCGACATTTTCGGCTTCAATTTCTTCGGTTTTGCTGATGATGGTCTTGAGTTCAGACTGCATATCAGCCAAACTCGATTGAGTAACAATAAAGGAGACGATACAGCCAATGATGACCGCCAGAATAACAAGCTTACTGACAAGGCTGAACACTCCCTTCTTTTTTATCTTTTTTAGTCTTGCTGATGCCAAATTACTTCACGTTCTTTCTTTTGTTCTAAAACGGGTATCCCATATATTTCTGTACCTCTATTATACAACATAATACGGTCATCAATCAAGGGGTTTTACTATTTTTTTTCCGGATTTTTTTATTTTGGAAACTTCCAACAAATTTGTGAATAATTTTTCCACATATAAGTACAAACTTTTTCAACGACAGCTGAAGTACGGATTTAATCTTAAAGATTATCTTTTTTAGAACTGATGTCACAATATTTCCCACTGTCAGAAAATAGAGTAAAAAACCAAGGAAATTGCCTAAACAATAAAATATCCGGAATTCACTTCTTGCCGCAGTAATAGTAAAGCACATGACAAAGACTGCATAGAGTATAAAAAATAGAATATCTTCAGCTATTACTGCCGCTTTACAATGGCGAATCAGCATCCGGAATACCCGGAAAACATCGAAAACTATGCCTATAGGTATACCGAAGAGGCATGACAATACGAAGAGCTGCAGTTGTTGTCCGCTTGTAAAGAAGCTCTCAAGACCTTCCAAGAGACCACCGCCTAACGAAACAGTTTGCCGAGCAGTGATGTCTGCCCCCGCTTATCTCTGTCGCCGTAATTAAGCGCCCAAATATCTCCGTCTATCGTCATATCGCCTGTTTCTACGCTCATAGAATTAATATGCAGTTCACGACCCCGAATCACAAGCTCTCCCAGCTGGGTATACAGTGTAATGCAGTGCTCATCAAAGCTATCCACATCAGTAACGCCAGAAAGTGTAAGGCTGTTTCTGTTTTCCATTATAACATTATGCGTACCGCCCGCTTTTTTTTCTTCTGTAATCATTTTTATCACCCTTGAATTTTGGAATTTGAAGCTGACTAATAAAGCGGATGCTTTTGTCAGCGTTCTATAAATTATATTCAGACCAAAATCCAATTATTACAGGAAAATTACGGGAACGCCTGTTTCATCCTATGCTTTGGAATAATTAGCAGTATACACTCGTTTACAGATATAGAAAAAAAGCATGTAAGAAAACTTACATGCTTTCTGGTGCACCATCGGGGGCTCGAACCCAGGACCCACTGATTAAGAGTCAGTTGCTCTACCAACTGAGCTAATGGTGCATTGGCTCCCCCAACTGGGCTCGAACCAGTGACATCATGATTAACAGTCATGCGCTCTACCTACTGAGCTATGGAGGAATATATATGCCGGCATTGATATAGTTTCCCAGGTCGTCGCCGACCAAGTATCGTCTACGCT
>JBJEQU010000139.1:0-15714 GCA_051881935.1 Porcipelethomonas sp.
AATCAATAAGATTGTGCATTTCAGCTGCTATCTGACCAATTTCAGATGTATTTTCTTCAAGGTTTACTTCAATGCTGAGATTACCCGCCGCAAGCTCCTTTATTGATTTTCCTATCTTTTTTATCGGTCTGATAATCTTAACCATTGTAATTTCCATAAGCATTATTGCCGCAAGCACGACAATTCCAAAGCTTATGTACACACAAATATGCCATATATCCTTTTTTGCACGCAGGGCATCCATCTTTTCATTTGAAACTACATCTGTAACATCGATCAGGGCATCGTATGTACTGCTGAATTCCGTTGCAACAGCGTCATATTCCTCGCCATAGATAACAGCTACAGCGCCGCTCTGGTCGCCCTGCTGCATAAGAGTCACGGCATTGCCGTCAAACTCGATTCTCTCCTGTGCCAGTGAATAAAGTGCGTCAATATCCTCTGATGTTCCCAGATATTCACTGATCTCACCTTTTAGTTTGCTGTAAAGGGAATCGAGTGTTCCGGAAGAAAGTTCAGCATTATACTCGTCAAGATACTTGCTGTCCCCCGTTACCACATAATGTCTCATAGAATCAAACAGCCTGTCTGACGCATCATAAAACTTCTCTGTTTCATTCTGTATCTGACCTTTAGCTGCACTTGCCATACTTATCTGAGTATTGATGTTCTCCATGGTATATGTAACAACCGCCGCAACGACTATCAGAACAATGACCGCAATATTTGTGATTTTCACTATAGCCGACTGATTCATTTTCTTTTTCATCTCTATGCCTCCTCTTTCAGATATAAACTGTATAATCTATAATTTTATTATACTTTCGCCAGGAAAAAAAGTCAACTATCCAATGGTATTTAATATATTTTTTATAACTTATACGCATAAAATAATTACATTTTTGGATAAATATACCATAAACGCCCCCTTGTAGGGAGCGTTTCGTTTTTTATTTTTCACCTGTTGCTAAATATTTTGCGATTGCAGCTGCGTCACGGACATTTATAGTTCCGTCACCGTTATAGTCTGCGGAATCGGGAAGCTCGCCGGACTTGCCCTGCGCAAGCTTCTGTGCGATAAATGCGGCGTCACGGACATTTATAATATTGTCGCCGTTTGCATCCCCCTGCAGGGTATCAGGTTCACCGTCAAGGGAGACAAATTCACGGTCATATTTTAATGCATAATCATGGGCAGTTGAATCCCAGTAGCCGCAAATTACTGCGTTTTCGTTAATCGTTGTTTCGGAGTCGGCAATTTCAACATTCGGATTTTTAAATGTAACACTTCCTATTGTGTCACTGCTGAAAGCAAAGTCATTTATCTTTGATACTATTGTATCGTTTATCTCGCTTGGAACTATTACATTGATCACGTTCACAACGCAGTCTACAATGATGACTGTTCCATTATTTTCCTTGATTTCAAAGATATCAGAATTTGCTGTTGTCTGCGTGGTGGCTGATGTTACTGTGGTCTGGGTTGTAACAGGAGCTTCTGTGGAAACAGCGGTTGTAACAGAAGGTTCTGTGGAAGCAGCGGTTGTAACAGATTCACTGTAGTCTATTGTGACAGAACCGGAATATTCCCCGGGATTTACGACATATTCTCCGCCGTCATCAAACTGATCTACGCTTACATTGATATCATATACAGTACCCGGTACTGCGTCTTCAGGGATAGCAAATACAACTTCAGTAAATCTTTCATTGTACCATCCGGAGGGGTTAATAAATGTTCCGGTAATATATCCGTTTCCGGTTGATGTCACCAATGCTTCTGTAAATCCTGAAATAAGCTCAAGCTCCTCGGGATATGTTATGGTAACAACAACGTCCATAGAGCTGCTGTTAAGTCCCACAAATGAAACGCCGAGGGTTGCTTCTGTTGTGCCGTAATCCACAACAACATCCTCAACCTTTACACCGGGATTGTTATTTATCACAGAAGCTGTAGTTCCGGTTGTAACAGAAGGTTCTGTGGGGGCAGCGGTTGTAACAGATTCACTGTAGTCTATTGTGACAGAACCGGAATAACCCACAGGATTTTCGACATATTCTCCGCCGTCATCAAACTGATCTACGCTTACATTGATATCATATACAGTACCCGGTACTGCGTCTTCAGGGATAGCAAATACAACTTCAGTAAATCTTTCATTGTACCATCCGGAGGGGTTAATAAATGTTCCGGTAATATATCCGTTTCCGGTTGATGTCACCAATGCTTCTGTAAATCCTGAAATAAGCTCAAGCTCCTCGGGATATGTTATGGTAACAACAACGTCCATAGAGCTGCTGTTAAGTCCCACAAATGAAACGCCGAGGGTTGCTTCTGTTGTGCCGTAATCCACAACAACATCCTCAACCTTTACACCGGGATTGTTATTTATCACAGAAGCTGTAGTTCCGGTTGTAACAGAAGGTTCTGTGGGGGCAGCGGTTGTTTCCTCAGTAGGATCAGGAAGCACCTCTATTGTACCGCCGATAGCTGCGACAACATCAGCCATATCATCACCATCAAATTCGGCAAAGGTATCTATGTCAGAAAAATAGATATCATATATTGTGCCTTCTTCTGCATCATAAGGAATTGTAAAATCGATCGTTACAATAGTACCATCCGCAATGGCGGCAGAACCGTAAGCGGCTAATGAGAAGTAACCCGCACCGGCGTCTGAGGCATAGCTTACACCGTTAGCAGCTTCTGCGGAAGACGATTCGAGGGAAATGTCATTCCATTCAATAAGTACAGCCGCAGATTCAAAATTATTATTGCATAAAACATTTATCGGGAGGGAAACTGTTTCGCCCCTCTGACCTGCAGCATTACCAATCTTTATGCCCATTAAAGAGCCGTTATCTCTTTCAATTTTCTCTCCGCCAGCCTTTTCAGCTAAAGCACTGCTAATGTTTTTGGCATTTGCTGCCGCATCACGGACATTTATAACTCCGTCACCATTAAAGTCTGCGGAATCGGGAAGCTCGTCTGCCTTGCCCTGTGCAAGCTTCTGCGCAATAAACGCAGCGTCACGGATATTCAATTTGCCGTCCTGGTTGGCGTCGCCGATTATTCCCAATTGTGAGATATCGGAACATTCAGTTGCCTGCTCCGTTTGTACTGTGCTGACAGTGGTGTACGGTACAGTAATATCTATAATACTTGTCACAGTAAATTGAGAAATTTCCGTTAAAATAGTTACCTCGGTAACGCGGGAAATTTCCGTTACATTAGATATCTCAGTGACAATAACATTGGAAATACTCGTCACAACTGTCGGCAGGGTGACAATGTAAATACTCGTCATGGTGACAGGGGATATAATTGTTACCACACACTCCGAGGTGACAACGGAAATACTCGTCACAACTGACACAGATGTAGCAACTGCAAGACTCGTCACAACTGACGGCTGGGTAACAAGGGAAATACCCGTTACATGAGACACATCAGTGACACGGGAAATCTGCGTCACAATAGATGTCATGGGGACCAGGGTAACACTCGTTACAAGAGAAAGCTCAGTGACGCGGGAAACATACGTTACAATATCGGTGACAAGGGAAACACTTGTCACATAAGACACATCAGTGACGTGGGAGACCTGCGTTACCCGGGACACCTCAGTGACAATGGATATACTTGTCACCACCTGATACGAGATGACAGGAACATAGCTTGTCACTACCTGATATGAGGTAACCGGAACAATGCTTGTTACCACCGATACAGATGTCGCAGATGTGTCCGGAATCGCTGAAACAGTTGTCTGTACTGTTTCGCTCACTATAGTCACAGCTGTTGTTACCGCAGGAGTCGAAACAGCAGGTTCTTCAAGCAGTTCAAATGTCCTTTCGTATGCCCAAGCATAGTCCTCAGCGGAAGAACCCTCCGGTCCGAGAATTATTGCAGTGCTTTCTATTGTATCCGGACTGTCATAGATATCACATTCCGGATTTTCTATCGTAATGCTTTCAAGGCTCGTACAGTTATAAAATGCATTTTTTCCTATACTCACCACGCTGTCAGGGACAATTACATTTTTAAGTTCCAGACAGTTGGAAAAGGCATTCTCACCTATAGTCGTAACGCTGTCGTAAATGGTTACATCTGCAAGGCTGGTACAGTTGAAAAATGCCCCGTTTCCGATACTCGTCACGCTGGCGGGAATCGTAATGCTTTCGATTTGTGAACAGTAGGAAAATGCGCTGTCTCCTATATCCGTCACCGGCATGCCATCGATTTCGGAGGGTATTTCCACCGGAACAGCGGATGTGTCACAGTCGGTGATCTCCACATGATCGTAAAACCCGTCCTCGTCATCGTCAACCCGAACATAGGATAGATAATCCCCGTATTCCATCTGACTGCTGTAGTTTGCCGCCTCCGCAGTAATAGGCTCATTCAGTAAGCCGTTACCGTCCGAATTACCGGACATGCTGCCGCCAAGGCAGACAACTGCCATAGCTGCAGAGGTGACAAAACTTAAAAATCGTTTCTTCTCCATTTGAATTCCTCCATTTAAATTTTTACGGTATAATTTTACCATATTATTACAGGAAAGTCAAATAAGACCGACTATATATTTTTCAGGCTGCAGGAAAACGCCCCCTTGTAGGGAGCGTTTCGGTTTGCCGAAAAACTGTGCTTTTTTTAATAAAAAGCTGATATAGAAAGAAAAACTGATTTTAACTATGGTAATTCACATCACTGCTTCCTTGCTATTTTATATTCATCACCGTCACGATAATACGGACACTTCTTATACTGCCCCTGTACAAACCTTGCATACTCATCTTCGTCAAGGTTCATTTCACAGGTATAGCAGTCCAGCTCCTCATCATAGGAACAGTATGCACAGGTATCACAATCATTCATTTCAGTTCACCTTTCACATATTATGTTTTTCAAGCCAGTGCTGAGCATAAGAACAGGCTGCAGTGACTTTTCCGCCCTGTTCCTTTATTTTGTCGACTGCCAGCTGTACAAGCTTACCTGCAACGCCCTGCCCTCTCAGTGAATCATCAACAAAAGTGTGGTCAATACAGAATACGCCCTTTCCAGTTTCCGGGAAAGTGATCTCCGCTATGACTTTTCCATTTTCATCTTCTTTGAAAATTCTGTTACTTTCAATTGTAAAATTCATTTTATCACCTTCACTATTTAAATCCGGAATTGCTATCAGCAACGTAAAAGACGGATGTTATAGTTTTTTCCACATTTCTTTTGTAAGGTATGTAAAGTGCTCTGTACGAACATCACCCATCAGTTCACAAAGTTTATCATTTTCTGTATGGTGATATACAAATCCGCACTTTTCCTGACAGCGTTTTGATTTTTCATTACCGTCATAATATCCGCACCACATAGCAGTATATCCCAGCTCATTAAAAGCATGATTCTGCAACGCCCTGACAGCTTCCGGAATATATCCTTTACCCCAGAATGGAACACCCATCCAGTAACCTATTTCAATCTCAGCACCTGTTATTTTTACATGAGATTGTGCAGGTGGAATTAAACCTATACTACCAATAGCACAGTTATCTTTTTTTAAGCAGACAGCGTATGTTTCATCTGCCGATAGTACATTTTTGATTATATCAAGACTTTCTTCTACGCTTTTATGCACAGGCCACCCTGCAATTGGTCCGACATCAGGATCCTTTGCGTATTCATACAAGCTTTCAGCATCTGTTTCACTCCATGGACGGAGTATCAGTCTTTCTGTTGTTATTATCATTTTATATCCTTTTTGTATATGTAAATATCACACTTTATTTTTCACATGGACGCAATCTATCTGAATCAGCATGATGTGCTTTACATTCATTGCAATGTCCATGCCGCTTACAGTTTGTTTTTGAACATGGGCAGTCTTCCCTGTTAATCATTCTGTATTCCATTGGTACATACTGAATACCGTCTTCTTCCTGTACTCCATCGGTTTTTACAAAACCCAGTTTTTCATATATCTCAACTGCATACAAAGATGAGTGTACCGTTATAGTATCTGATGTATTTTCTTCGAGAACAGCGTTCCACAGTTTTCTTCCAATACCTTTGCCATGGTGGATTCCCTTAACAAAAAATAACGCTATGTGACTGCCTTCATTTCTTGTCGCAATTATTCCTGTAAGTTCTTTGTTTTCAAAAGCACCGTACGCACTCAGCATATCAAGATATTCTTCAGAATGAATAGCATCCCAGAATGCCTGTTTTCCGCTTTCCAGATAATTTACTGCCTCATATTCCAAAAACACTTCCCATATCAAAGGAAGGGCATTTATTATGTCTCTTTTTTTCAGTAATTCAATCCTCATTTAAAATTTCTTTTACTCCCAATTAATTTATTTTTATAAGGTCATATGCTTCAGTTCTCGCTAAGGAACTGGTATCGAGCTTTCTGCCGGCTGCGTTTGGCATCCGAATTACCGGATTTTTTCTGAGTGGAAGAGCAATGGACAGCGGCATGGTTGTCATGGTGGTACGCACTTTTGTAACGATTTGTATTCCGCCACCGCCCACACGGTAATGCAATCAAATGCAGAAGACAGCGGACACAGAAAATTCATAATGGTCCAAATTCAAGAAGAAACACCTGAAAAAGTGAAGCCTACAAAGCAGGCTATTAAAACATCTGCGAAGTAGGCAAAGAAATTTTGGTTATGATACAAGAATGTAAAAGTCAAGACCGCTTTTGCGTTCATTATTGTTATTCTGAGCAATGTGGTTTATCTCTTCCCTTTTATTTCGTTGCAAGATAATTCGCAATAGCTGCCGCATCTCTTATATTTACAACGCTATCGCCGTTGAAATCGGACGCATCCGATAAACTTTTAACGTCATTTTCAGCAATCTGCCAGATCCTGTGCAATTGCTGCGCAGTCACGTACATTTATATTTCCGTCTCTGTTGTAATCAGCCCACTTCGGCAGCGAAGCAGCTTCACCCTGAGAAAGTGATTTTGCAATCAATGCCGCATCACGAACATTTATTTCACCGTCTTTGTTGGCATCGCCTAACATGGAAACATCATAGAATATTTCAATATTCTCCATTTCAGGAGGATAAGCTAAAAGCTCTGCTCCGAACTTTTCATTAAGTGCCAGAAATGTTGCCACAACATTTTCTTCGCTTGTATCATCATAATGCACCACTGTTTTTGTTGTATTTCCGTTTGAAGCGTTCACGATATTAGCTTTTAAATTTTCTTCTTCAAGGTAAACATTCATTTCATCTGCTGAATATTTTCCAAATACTTCATCGGCGTTTGAAAATCCGTATGAATATTCATCAGAAGCACTTTCGCCCCAATAGTATACAATCTTTTCAAATTGTCTTGCCTTTTTACCTGTATCAGGAACGATTGATTCTACAATGTATACACGACTGTTTACTCCCACAACATTTTCGTTGTTTGCAGCGTTATATACATGAGTAACAGCACAATCCTCAATATCTCCATTTATAAGAGATTTCTTCACTTCATTAAGATAAGATGTAAATTCTTCTTCATAAGCAATTTTTTCTCCAAGACTATCCACTTTCCTGCGGTAATCCTCATCATTTATATCATAACTGTTTTCAAGGGTATTGGAATCGCTTACATTATCATCAATCGACGCTGCAGCGATTGCAGCAACACTTGCTGTTGACATAGAAATAGATACTGCTGTCAGAGCAGCAATAATATTTAGCATTTTTTTCATTCTTATTCCTCCTAATCGTTAATTATCACTGCTTTTATCTATCTTAAAAAATCGGAATCACATAATGCAATGCCGAAGTGATAATTTAAGCGAGTGATTTTGCTAATGTTGCAGTGTCACGAACATCAACTTTACCATCTGAATTATAATCTGCTCTGTCGCTGAGTTCTTCACCTTTTGCAAGCTTTGAAGCGATAAAAGCGCAATCACGAACGTTTATTTTATCATCGCCGTTTACATCTCTTACCCAACCAGTAACATAAATGTCAGCGATAATAAACTGCGCTTTTGAAGAATCGATATTTTTTTCCTTTATAAAGTTTTCAATCCATTTTTGAAAACGACTATTTCCCGTTTCAGCATCTAAGCAGACGCATGCACAATCCGGATAATTATCAGAATCTATTTTCGCCTTACCAGGTATTATCTCTTTTTTCATTTCCTCATTTATCATATCGCAAATTACTTTTATATCCGTTATTTTTTCATTAGTCGGCTCTGTTGGTTCTGTATGGTTTGTTGACTCTGTAGCTCCTGTTGGTTCTATTAACGATTCATCAGCATAAACAGCCGAAACCGCACAAGTTGACATAACCATAACAGCTGATAAAACTGATAACATTTTCTTTAAGTTTTTCATAAATATACCCCCAATTAATAATTTGCATAAGAATTATCTCTATAGAATTGAATTAAATATTTAGTCACTAATGCTCCCATGTTATATTGATTTGTCGCTCCGCCATGATGTATTGCAAGAGCCGTATATGTATATGAAGCCTTACCATTCACATTATTTTTGGTAACTGTATATACAGGAGCACCACTTTGACCGCCCATTGTATCCGTACCATATTTAGCATTTTTTCATTGTTAATCCTCCTCGCTAATTAACAAGTATATACCTGCACGATATCCGCCTATAAGCTGATCTTTTAATGAACGCAATTATTTCCAATTATTTACTATGCTTTCATTATAGCCGGCTAATACCCCTATGTCAATACAAATGTCGTAATTGGTATCATTTTTGTCGTGATTGGTAAAGTTCCACCTCTTTTATACGCTCTTCAATGCTGTATAGTTCTTTTTTCAACCATACATCGACAGTGAAATAACCATATTATAAAACCGAAAATACAGATGCGCAGTCAGATTTTTCGGAAGATTGCATAGAAATTTCGCAGGCATACTGGCGTACCCCAAGGGCACTTCCTCCGGGCGTATGTCAAGAAATTTATGTGTAATATGACGGAAAATATACAAGCAAGATGTGTGCCAAGCCGACAGGCGTGATTTAATCAGTGATTCCTTAGTATCAGGCTCAATAAGAAAATGAAAATCCATGTTTTACTTTATTATTAAAACGACCATGCACAGGCATGGTCGTCTTAGACTTTATATAATTAATTTTTTATAAGATATAATACTTTTAAATAATTATTATATAATTATCTTTTATCAAAATAGTTATATGATATTATACCCTTTTATTTGCCCCGTAAGTGGCTGGCACTGTGACGAACCGAAGGTGAGGAACAGAGACATTGCTGCACGCAGTGCCACTGCCCGTGCAGGGAATTTTATAATTCGGATTTTACCGTATCCACCCGCATTTTACCATCACCTTTACGCTGTTTTTATTTTTCTAAATCCTGTTTATTATCTTCGTATACAGTTCTTGATAATGCACACATATAATCGGCAAAAGAAGTATCCGGTGTTTTCAAATTATTGCAGATTATGCTGGTGATGCTAAAAAACAGTTGTAGTGATAACATTCACCAAGTGCAGAAAAGAAATTGTTATATCAACGGTCTTTCTCGAATTCTTCGTCTATTTCATTTACTCTATTTTGCAATTCATTAATTTTATCGCTATGAGTTTTAGAAGCTGTATCTAATCTTGACTTTGCCTCTTCTAAATTCTTTTCAATTTCAGCCTTTTTTTCTTTGAAATCCCTTTTGTCGTTTCTTTTATTAGAAATCGTATCTTTTAAACCAAGAATAGATTTGAATCCTTTTTCCTTAGCGGATGAACTGAATTCCTTGAAAATTCCTGTTACACCTGTTCCGGAGAGCTGTTCATTAATTTCTTGCAGATCACTCTCAATTTCTTTGCAGGAGGCATACTCATCCAGAGCTTCAATCTCTGTCTGTAGTTTTTGGATTTCGGTAAGTGCATTTTTCTTTTCTGCTTCAAGAGCCGCTCTTTCTTCAGCGTGTTCTTTCCAGTATGCTTCTATTGGAATTCTTCTCAGAGTTTCTACTGTTTGCTTTTCTTCCTCTATCCACTTAGCAAGATCATTCACTATTGCAACTCTGCTTGAATAATCCCAAGACAGTTCTTTAGCAGTGCTGTAGAAGTCCAATGCTTTTCTATGTATGGAAAGTTTATCTGCCTTTTCCGATAAGGCTTCCATCACCTTTTTAACGTTTCTCACGGTTTCAACAAAAATAGCATATGTCTCATCTGCGTTTGAAGAGACAACGATTCCATATCCGTTTTTTGTCTGTGTAAATACAAAAGAACAACTAATCAGATTGTTTAAATCCTCAATAATTCCGGTACACATCTCAAGATTTTCAGTGTCATTCGGTTCATAATGATTTGGCAGGTCAAGCAAAACTGTATGCAGAACACCCATTTCTGCCTTTCTTTTGAAGACTTCTTGAACTGACATCGTTTCCATTGCTTTTGCATAGGAGTCATAAAATAACGCTTCATACTGATTAGGATCTTCTAACAAGACTGCTCCATAAAAACGTTCTGCACCTCGCCAGTCTTTACGATTTTTAGCTTCTCTTCCACTTGCAAGCTTTTCTTTTATGCCTTCATTTGATTTTAAAGCAGAATTATCGTTATTACTAATGCTTTCGTTATTGGGTGCTGCATTAAGCCTGGATCCACAAAAATTACAGAATGCTGATCCGTCCGGAAGTTCTTTCCCACAACTATTACAATACATTTTTATCACCCTATATCTTATTCATAAATACTATCATATATATCATCCACCTGTCTGTGAGTGTCCCATGTTATCCAAAGAATAATACATACAATAATCACTACAGGCAGCACAATGATCATAAAAGAAAGAATCTTTTCAATTATATCCTCACTCTTAAGTCCGTCCTTGACATATTTTGGCATTGTGATCTTTTTCTCTGATATCAGGGCTAGTACATAGTTCGGATATTCTTCTCCGGTTTTTTCCTTAAGACTTGCTCTGAGTGCAAAATCTGCGATGATTCCTGCTACAAGGTAAATTATGCCACCCAGCCAAGCACGATAGGCAAAAATCACAATAATGCTAACCACCGCAATCAAAATGGATACAATTCCAATGATATTGTTTTTCTTCATGACATTTTCCTCACTAACTCATTAAATTTGGTAAACAGTATTCACCATACCTTAATGTATTATAGCATATAATATAAGAAATGTCAATCACTATTTACCAAAATTTTTGTTTTTTACGATTTTTTAAGGAGGTAGTATGTTTAAACTTAAAGCAAAAGATGGATATAACAATATCACCGGCAAACGATTGACTTCTCTGCGTCACAAGAAAGATATTTCGCAGCGGCAACTCGCCCGAATGATGCAGATCGCAGGATTTGATGTCGATCATCATTTTATCCGCCGCATTGAGAACGGGGAACGGTTTGTCACTGACATTGAACTTGTAGCACTTTCTCGTGTTCTATCAGTTCCTATAACAGAATTGATAGATGATTCGATACCGATCGCAGATCATGAAGACGGCTGAGATTCAGGCTTATCATATTCTCTTATCTCACGATAGCACTCCTCACAGTATGCGAGGTCTTTATCCCAATTCAACTGAGCTTCCGAAATGTTCTTTCCGCAGCTTTCACATTTGCAGTTATCGTTCTTATCCTTCCACACGACCTTCATTGTCATCTCACCTCCTGCTTTGTCATTTTAGCACAATGCAGAGAAAAAAGTAAGACTTTTCATATAGAAACCACATTAACAATAATTTTTAATATTATATTCTTATGTATACCTATAGAACTTCCGAAAAAAATATCAAAAATTTGCAAAAGAAAAACCCCGAAATTACACTATTTAACGTAATTTCGAGGTTTTCGTAACTTCATGATTATAATTGGTGAAGGCGATGCGTGGTCTATGACTTAAGGCAACACCGCACAAAGAACGCCTGACGGCTTTGCACGTCGTCTGCTTGCATATTTTTCGTCATCTTGCACAGATTTCGTTTGACATACGCTAGTATGCCTGCACTCAATTTGTACAATCTGACAAAAAATCTGACTTCGCATCTGCCGCACAATCTCTGTGCGGTATTGCCTTAAAAAATGCAATATTGTTTTCGGGAACTACATGTTCCCTATAGGAAGATGAATCAATAATAAATGCATAGATATTTCTGCTGTGGAGTAATTGCGTAATCAGGATAATAACCATCCACATCAGTATCCTTTACAAATGATGCCGCAATATCATGATACCATGCCCAATAGCTTTCGCCATATCCGGCGTGTTCGTTTATTGTATCATCAACAGTTAATTTCCCGCTATTCATATCATATGTATCTGCATAAAGCATGGTGTGTATGAGAAAGTATTTTGAATCAATATCATACCATCTGTCATTACGGAATGTCACGGGAACACCGTCGTTAGAAGACATTACACATTTCAGATTGTGCTTTTCAGAAAGTGGAAAATCCTTCATCTGAATTCCACTTGTAATGATTTTTGATACATAATACTGATTTGGATCACCGTTTATTCTCGAATTAATTTTCTTTTCTTCGCAAAATAAATCATAGTTTTCCCAGTTCTCAAACCATTTTTTATTCCATAATTCAGACAAGTAATTACTACCAAGGCTATCAATAATCGGATCAAAGTCTTTATTCATATAATAGCAAACCTTTTCACCGTTAATTTCGCCGCCCGGTCTCATGAATTTTCCCGTTGTGAGATATTCCTTGAAGGTCATGCCTTTTCCGAGATTCATTATATCAAAACGGGTATTCATGATTGAAATATCGGTTTCGTTTACAATTCTTCCCTGCTTTATTTTATAGCTGTCCTTTTCACTGCTGATAAGTGAATAATCACAACTAGCCCAACCTGCACTTGTGTAATTAGGCTGCCAGCCATTTTCCGGGTGATCATAAGACATATACATTTCACCAATGTTATATTTGAATTCCATTTTATTAAATCTGTATCTATTCTGTTCATAATATGGTAAAGGTGGATTATTGTTATTGATAGAAACATATGATGCGTCAAAAATGTATCTGAAAGTTATAGGCTTATCAATTACATAGCACCAGGCGTATCCCTCGGGTTCGTCACGCAATCCGCTCCTCATATTGAGAAAATCAAGTGCAGCTGCTGAAGCTGTTGCAATGGGTTTTTTTGCTGTCGAATATCCCGGATTAAGCTCAGCTGCAAATGTTGCGAATGTTCCGTACTTAAACACCAGAACAGTCAGATAATCGTTTATAGATTGGAGATCCTCTTTTGCTTCGGCCTGGAAATTATAATAGGAATAGATAATTTTATAATATTCCTCCAAAGGAGAACCGACTTTGTTTTCCCCGATGAGTGCATCACAGAAATTTGTGTAGCAATTCTGAAGCTAATTTCTCAGATCCTGTGTAGGATTATTGGGATCTCCTGAAGTTAACAGTTGTACTGACATATTTGTGTATATGTAGTTATACAGGATTTCTGCATTTTCCTCTGTTGCTTCAAGAATATTCTCGTTATCCTTCAATACTTTTAAAAGGTCGTCCATGAATGCAGCTTCAAATTTGTCACAATAACCATAATCCTCATAGACGTCCTTTGAATTATCAAAACAAGAGCTGCTAAGCTTTAATACCTTTGTTTTTTCAGGAGCGATTTTTATAGATACCCCATCGGAATTTGTATCTAAGGATTTAGTCGGAGCATCATTCCTTGGAATTGCTATTTTATCCTCAACATCATAATATATGACCAGTTCATTGCCGTGGCTTCTGGTTACATAGTCAACAATTTTGCTGCGAATTCCGTTTTCAAATGATGTGATTATGTTTTCAAGAGGATTTACATAATTTGTTTTGAAATCAATCCACTTTTGCTGCGATTCAGCGAGCAGCAACTGATTTATACCCATCTTCGTTGCAGTACTGGATGCGGAAATTTTCTTCTGAACATCCGACATTTTTTCATCAAGATTTGCGATCATAGTACGGGTTTCAACAACTACCGAATATATTTCATCAAGCTTTTTATCTGCTCCGGATCGGGTGTCGATAAATCCGAGTATTCCTGCTACTGCCTTAAATTTGTTAAAAATAGCAGCATACTTATTCATATATGAGGGAGATTTCGCAGTCACGATCTTCAGAATATTCTTCATATCGGTAAACATATCATTATGTTTTTTAATTTCGGCTATAAAATCATTTGCCTCTTCCCTGTCATTGTCAAAAACATATGACATATCCGCACTGAGATTTTCCGAAGTCGTCCCCCATTCGTTATAAAGCTTATTTTCTGCTATATTTATCCTTCCGTCAAATATGCTCCTGTCTTTATTCTGACCCTTTAAGGAAAGTTCAATTCTGTAATCACCATTATCATTTTCAAGTGATATTATTTCCGCATTTCCGAAATCACCGCCAAAAGTAATATCAGACTTTTCAATATCACCAAATTTACCACAGGCAGCAGTAAGCTCAGCAGTCACCTTATAATCACCGGAATTCTCATCTGTTTTATCCATCGAATCAATTTTAGCGGTATATGAAGCATAGGTTGCCGATGCCGGAATTTTCAGACCGTCTCCGCCGACTGCCTTGCTGTCAATAGTAAGGATCGTGTTTTCCATTTCCTTTAATGCGTCAGTAAGATTATTGCTGTCAACCTTTAAATACAGCTTAAAGGATGTTTTATCCTCAGAGATTTTTACTTTGTTGATCTGAAAATCATCAAGCTTGACATAAGACGCCAGTTGCTCATCTGAAATATCAAGCTTTGTACCAAAAACCTTAACATCAAAGCTCAATTCACCGTCTTTATATGAATATGAAGTATTATCAAATATTGCATTCAGATTTAAGACATCTGCCACTGCAATAATATTGCTGCCCCGATTTGTTGCTGCTTCTGACAATTCAACATAAGCGCACGAAGCTGATGTTATATTAACAGTTCCTTTTGTTCCGATTTTTATCGAATCACCGGCTGCGGTTAATGAAGATACCTCAAGATCCTTGATTGCACCTGAAAGTGTAATGTCTTCTTTCTTTATATTTTCTGATGCGTCAGCATTTTCCAGTTTAATTTCAATTTCGGGATCTGCTTCCCCATTGGTCAGATTTGTAATAAAATCAGCAACGGCTATTGGTTCAGCGTTTATATCTACAAAATCTACCCCTATTACAAACACATCATCATTTACAGCTTCCTTATGTATGAAATACTGATACATACAAGCATAGTCATAATCAGGTTCTTTGAAGCTTAAAATGACAGTATGGTCATCCCTGCGTTCGATCGAGTAATCTGTCAGCAGGATCTCCTTACTATCCATATCAACTGTTTCATTCTCATTATCCTGTGATTCATCCGATGAATCGTCGGATGAATCGATCATCTGCTGATAAATAGAATTGACCTCCTGTTCACTGAAAGTAAAAGCGGCAATTCTTATGCTATCCTTACTTATATCAGATTTGAAGCTGACTTTATCACTGCCAAGGGTTATATTGATTTCGTCTTTACCCTTCTCAACTTCAGAATCAGCAAATATAGATTTTTCGTACTCATCATCTGTGATCTCCCATTTTCCGTCCCATTTTGGAGTATTCTGGCAAGCCGTAATACTAAAACACATTATTATCGCCATCAACAGCGACGCTATTCTCTTTAAATTTATTTTCATAATCAGACTCCTTTTATTGCATTTTCAAAACTGGTTCCTTCAAAAATTTGATTATA